>DIVV01000175.1 GCA_002423385.1 bacterium UBP16_UBA6123 | reverse complement strand
TTTGGCTGTAATAGGGCCCTTGCCGTCGAGCGGACGGCCGAGAGCGTCTACGACGCGACCGACGAGTTCGGGACCGACGGGAACGGATATAATGCGTCCCGTGCAGCGGGCCGTATCGCCTTCTTTAATGAGTTTATCGTCGCCGAGCAATATGCAGCCTACCGAATTTTCTTCGAGATTAAGCACTATGCCGAAAACGTCGTTGGGAAATTCAATAAGCTCGCCCGCCATAGCGTTTTCTAGACCGTGAATGCGCGCGATCGAATCGCCGACGGTAACTACCGTGCCGACCTGATCGAGACGCAGCGCGGTATCGAACTTATTAATTTCCTGTGTTAATATACTAACCACTTCATCTGGTCTGATAGCCATTAATAACTTCCCCCATTCGCTTGTATCAAATAATTATTTAATTTCATATCAATAAAAACAAAATTATAAACGGGCCCTTTTTTAAAAACCGATGCTGCGCTTATATTACAAAAGCGTAATACGCCAGGTTTACTGCCTTTCAACGTCGATAACCCGCGCGGCTTCAGGAGCCGAATCGTTGAGCCCGATAAGTTCGTCGCGCCGTAATTTTTCGTTAAGAGTATTGAGCATGCGCGATACGCGCCAGTCGATTACGTCGTCGCCGATTCTGACTAAAATTCCGCCTATAATTTCGGGTTTGACTTTATTTTTTATTTCAAGTTTCAATCCGCTCAATTTTTCCAGGCTTAACCTGAGTTGTTCAGACTGCCCGCTTTCAAGCGCAAAGGCTGTATGCACATCCGCAAGGCAGATGCCTTTAAGTTTTTTGACTTCGATCTGGTACTGTTTTAAAATCAGGTTTAGCTCGTAAATCCGCCTGTTTTCAATTAACAGTCTCATGAAGTTATAAACGGTGTTGCAAATATAGGGTTTCCACAGTTTATCTATCAATTCGAGTTTATGCACCCTTTTAATTCGCGGATGCGTAAATATTTTTGAAAGGCGGACATCGGCTTTCAGTGTTTGAATGATAAACTCTATATCATGTTCAAATTTTTCTTTTTCGTTTTCGCCGTGCGCAAGCCTCAAAAGCGCTTCCGCGTAACGTTTTGCTGCTACCGCTTCTGCCACTCTATTTCACCAACTTTTTGTATGAAATCGCCTATCATCGTTTTGTGGCGGTTGATATCTATTTCTTCTTTCAGTATTTTAGAAGCGATTTGAATCGCAAGGTCGCTTAAATAGTCCTGAAGCTTATCGAGTTCTTTTTTTGTTTCGATCTCGACTTTTGCAATGCCTTTATCGATTATAACCTGGGCCTCGCGGCGGGCTTCTTCGAGAATTTCATCGCGCTGGCGCTGGGCCGCTTTTATTTCGTTGCGCTTTATTTCGTCAATTTCAATCTGTATTTTTCTTAATTTTTCGTCATGGGCTTTTTTGAAATTTTCCGCCGCTTCGCGGTCTTCTTCGATTTTTTTATAAAGAAGGTCAATATCGAGCTGGCGCTTTCTTAATACCTGTCCGACAGGCGTAAAAAGAAAACGGTTCAACACATATAATACTATAAAAAAGTTGATAAACTGCCAGAGTAAATTAATGTTAATATCTAACATTATGCCGCCCCTCTCATCCGTTAGTGTCTTCGGTAAAAGTTTAAATCAACGAAAATCGCCGCCTGAACGGACGACATTTTCAGGACCGTCATATGTAAATAGATGAAAGCCTGATAAAATATCGCCCGCAGCGCGGTACGGCAATCGCCGACCGGGTTAAATTACCATCTTACGAATAAGAGAATAAGCGAGATAACCAGACAATAGATCGCAAGGGATTCGATAAGCGCGAGGCCTATGATCATGGTGGTACGGATTTCGCCCGCTGACTGAGGCTGGCGAGCGATACCCTCCAGGGCCGCTACTATTGATTTACCCATACCTAAAGCCGCTCCAAAAGCGCCCATCATGATGCTGAGTGATGAAAAGATTACGATCCATACGTGGAGGTCTAACTGAACATTCATTAAAATTCCCCTTTCCTATTTTTTTAATGGTTTTGTTTATTTTTTATTGCTATGTATATATACTTTTTGTTTTATCGTATTTACTAATTTTTCTTGTTTTATTAATTTCACTTGATTTTTAATTTGGGTTTACGGCGGAGCTCGATGATTAGAATTTAATGGCTCTTGCTTTCGCCGTCGTGCTTATTCTCGCCGCCGTCATGATGTTCTTCGTGAGGCAGAGCGCCTGATATATATGCCATTGAAAGCATCGTAAAAACCAGCGCCTGTATCAAACAGGTAAAGCACGCCAGAAAAAGCATCGGCGTGTGAAAAAACGGAAAATAAGCCTTAACGCCGAGAAAAAATAAAATACATATAGCGATATCCTCGCCGCGTATATTGCCGAAAAGCCTTATGGATAAAGATAATGGGCGCGCCAACTCGCCGATTATGTGTATGGGTATCATAAGCGGGGTAAGCCACCATACGTCGCCGGCGAAATGCTTGAGATATTTCAGGCCCTGAGTTTTAAGGCCGTAGTAATGTATCGAAAAGAAGGTGACCAGCGCAAGGGCGACCGTAGTGTTAAGATTGGAAGTCGGAGCTTCCATGCCCGGAATAATCCCCATAAGGTTGGAAAACAATATATAAATAAAAAGCGAACCTATGAGCACGAGAAAATTGCGGCCGACCGGCCCCATCATGTTAACTACATAGTTTTCGAGCAGTTCATAAATCATTTCTAAAAAATTCTGGCCGGCGGTAATATTGCGCAGCTTGAAATCGCGCGAGCAGTAAGCTAGAAAAGCCGTAAGACCCGCTATAACGATAAGGCTCATTAAGACGACGACGAAATGATGGCCGCCGACCGAATGAAATGTATGTTCGATCCAGTGACGATCGAATATTATCGCAGGGTCTATCATGGAGGCGGACGATTCGCCGGCCGCGACTTCAGCCGTACCGGCCGGAGCGGCCGCCGAAGCAAGAGACAGCAACGGGCTGTTGATTCCCGATAGAGCTGCCGTTACAGAAAACATGCTTAACATAGAAAACTCTCCATTTCAAATTTTGATAATCATAACAAATTTTTATAAAAAATGCAATAAATTTTATAAAAAAAATCATGTTGAAAAAAAGCCCCAAATGTATTATAATATGTCCCATAAAATTAAATACAAAAAAGGCGGTTAACGGTTAATGGAAAAAAAAGAACTGGACCTGGTCGCTAAGGTCGCTGAAATTTTCGAGAAAAACGAAGAATTCATCCTTGATAAGTGGATCGGCCTCATCAAAAGCGAAAATATAATTTCTAACGAATCCGAACTCGATTACTACCTGACCGGATTTAAAAAATTAATTAAAGATTTTTCATTTTATTTAAAAATAGGCGATTTCGAGGGATATTACAGAGGCAACTCCGAACTTGCCAGAGAAATAGCTTATAACGATATATCATATCCCAAATTCGTAGAAGCCTTTCATCTATTCGAAGACAGCTATAGCGAGCTTTTAACGCGCAATATAGTTCACTGCGACCTGCTTAAGTGCATGGGCGTTATCGATAAAATTCATCATACGACGATTTCAAGGGTATCGCAGGCTTATTTCGAAATCAACGACGTAACGGTTTTCGCGCTCGCAAAATTGGCCGAACTGCGCGATCCCGAAACGGGATATCATCTCGAACGCACCCGTGAATACTCGGTAATTCTGGCTAAAGAACTCGGCTGCGCCGAAGATTTCATCGCTAATATCTATAAAGTCGGCCCGCTGCACGATATCGGCAAAGTCGGAATACCCGACAGAGTGCTTTTAAAACCGGCCGCCCTGACCGATGAAGAATACGCCGAAATGAAAAAACACCCCGCAATAGGCGCGAATGTTATTTTAAGCATCATCGCCGACCATCACTTAAGCCGCGGCTATCTGCTTATGGCAAAGGATATAATCATGCACCACCACGAAAAATACGACGGAACCGGCTATCCGTGCGGACTGAAAGGCGAAGAGATACCTCTTTCCGCCAGGATTTTCGCGGTAGTCGACGCTTACGACGCCATAATATCGAAACGCCCTTATAAGCCGGCGCTTCCTCACGAAGAAGCTCTCAGAAGAATTAAAAAAGATTCCGGAACGCACTTCGACCCGCTGGTTGTCGAAGCTTTTTTCCGAATACACGAAACCCTTCACAAAACCTACGAAAAATATAAAGAAGATTTTAAATTCGGAGTTCAGGTCAAATAAATGAAAGCGGGTAATGTTATAGTGATTAAAAAAATTTGCGTTTTTTGCGGCTCACGGCCCGGCGTTAAGGAAGAATACGTTAAAGCGGCGCACCTTCTCGGTGAAAGCCTCGCCCGAAGCGGAACCGAACTTATTTACGGCGGAGGAAACGTCGGTATAATGGGCGAAATAGCGAACTCCGTATTAAGCGGCGGCGGGCGCGTAACCGGGGTTATTCCTAAAACTCTTGTCGATAAAGAACTTGCGCACCGCAATTTAACCGAGCTTCGCGTGGTCAAGACCATGCACGAAAGAAAGGCTCTGATGTCGGAGCTTTCTGACGCTTTTATAGCGCTTCCCGGCGGCATCGGAACGCTCGAAGAATTTTTTGAAGTGCTCACCTGGGCGCAACTCGGTTTTCAGAAAAAACCCTGCGCCCTTTTAAATATAGCCGGTTACTACGATCACCTGATAGCTTTTATAGATAAAATGGTCGAAGACCGTTTCCTGGATGACAACCACCGCGGCCTTATGATAATAGAGAACGATCCGCGGATAATAATCGAAAAAGTTAAAGACTTCAAATCTGTAAATACCGAAAAATGGCTTAACGAGTTCAACTTGAACAGGAACGACTATTAATAAAACTATAAATTTTTTAAAAATAGAACAGGGGTTAAAAATGAAACTAAATGATAACGCATTTAAAATTTCAGCGTTAATAACGCTGACGGTTATGCTTTTAACGATTATGCCGGCGGCTTCCCTGGCTCTTGCGGCATCTGATAACGTCGTTTTCAAGATAGAGACGGAAGAAATCGATGCGCGGCCCGGTGAAAGCGTTGAAATAACGATTAAAACTGATATTGCCCATCCATTCCATCTTTACGCTCCAGGCGATAAAACGGGAATCGCGCTTAACTATTCGATAGAAAGCGACGCGATCGGTTCTTTCCACGCGTCTTACCCCGCGCCCGCCGTTAAAGATTATCCGGCGCTCGGTGAAAAACTTTTATTATACGAAGGCGTCATTTATTCGACTCTCGAAATTAAAATCGCCGCAAATGCTCCGGCCGCAACGATAAAGTTGCCCGTAAAAGTATCCTATCAGGCCTGTACCGATACGATGTGTACGCCTCCGGCGTTTGAAACAATCGAAGCCTTAATCAAAATAGTCGAAAACAACATGCCTGCCGCCGCCGCAGGAGCCGCTGAAATCGCCGCGCCGGCAAAATCCTCTCAAATACCGAAGGCGAGCGAATCGTCTGAGGCGGCCGGCAAAACTGAGCCTAAAAAACAATCGTCATTTTCACAATTTTATGAAAAGAGTATTTTTTTAGCGATAGCTATGGCTTTCATATGGGGGCTCATTTCCTCTCTGACACCCTGTGTTTATCCGATGATTCCCATAACCGTGGCTTTTTTCGGAAGCCAGGCGGCGGACGGCTCTAAGAAAAAAACTTTTGCCCTGGCCTTAACTTTTACTATCGGCATGGCTATTTCATTCGCGGCGCTTGGAGTTATCGTAACCTTTATCGGCATCGACCCCGGCTCAATTATGTCTAACGCGTGGTTAATAGCGGCGCTGACTTTTTTATTGCTGTTTTTTGCAGGCGCGCTTTTCGAATTTTACGAAATTAAAATGCCCGATTCGGTTATGGCAAAACTCGGTCAGTCGGAGCAGGGATACTTCGGAGCGTTTTCCATGGGCCTTACAATGGGGCTTGTCGCCGCGCCATGCGTCGGTCCTTTCGCCGGTTCGCTGCTTATTTTCGTTTCAACCGTAAACTCGGCCCCTATAGGTTTCTTAATGCTGTTTTCATACGGCATGGGGCTGGGAATGCTGTTTCTTGCCGTGGCAATGGGCGCCAAATTCCTTCCAAAATCAGGAATGTGGATGATACGGCTCAAAAACTTTTTCGGCCTGTTAATTTTATGGCTCACTCTTTATTTTATGCAGTTTGTAACCCCGCATTATTTAATGCTGACAGCGGCCTCTTTTTACTCCGTAGTTACCGCTTCGATTCTCGGAGTATTTTCAACGATCGATGAAAATACTCCGCTCGCCAATCACTTCGCTAAAGGTACGGGCGTGGTTTTTCTCGCCTTAGCCGTGCTTCTGGCGTTTATAGCGGTATTCGAATCGGGCGCGGTTTCGCATTACGCTGCGGGCAATCTGATTACGACGGCAAAGCCGATCTCTGAAATGAGTTCGCAAAAAGATTCGTGGATCTATAATTATGAAGAAGGCATGAAAAAAGCGCGCGCTGAAAATAAACCGGTTATAATCGATTTTTACGCCGACTGGTGCCTGCCGTGCAAGCAAATAGAGGCGCAAATATTTAAAAACCAGCAATTTATAGACGCTTCGAACAGGTTCATAAAAATTAAACTCGACTGCACTCAGCCGGCGAACGAAGGCGCCATAATTAAAAATCAAAAATATAACTCGCCCTATATGCCCTATATTATTTTTTATGACGGCAAAGGCAATAAATCAGACGCCGAAGTTCGTGGTTATACTTCGCTCGATGAAATGCTTGAAATAATTAATAAAATTTATTAGCGAATAATAAATTATAAAATAACCATATTACTATATACGTAAACGTTGCCGATAATATTAACAGGCTATAATTATAAATTAATTGAAGTTGAGCATGAGTATTTTTAAACTGGAAGACTCAATTGAATACCGGCAAATAAGAAACATTTACCGTATCATTGAAAATGTTTTTAATTCAGGCGACAATGAATTCATTGCCCAGGCCTCAAGAGCTTTTCAAATGATAGTTTCGCAAATCGAGCGAGAAATCGAGATAATTTCTAAAACTTCAACGCTTTCCGACGAATCTTCGCTTTTATACAGCCGCCGCGAACTGCTTTCGACATTTATAAACCAGCAGTCGCTCGATCCGGTTTGCAAAGAATTCAACTTAAAACTTTCTGATTCAAAAAATATCTGCGCGGTGGCAAATTACTCTTTCGCCAAAAGAATCCTGTGGTATGATTACGAACACAATGAAGATTTCAAGCCTTTTCACGCCGGCACTCCTGACGAATCGGCCGAGGCGAAAGTGACGCGGCACAACCGTAAAAAAGCCGAGGATTATTTTAAAAACGGAAATATCGAAAACGCCTTCATCGGTTTTATTAACGCCGAAGAAAAACATTACGGCGATTTTTTAAGCTGTTACCAGCTCGGCCTTATTTGCTTTTTCGAAAAAGGCGAACATGAAAGCGCTCTGAATTACTTTAAAAAAGCCGCTAAATATTCACAAACCCGCCTTAAAAAAATACACGTTCTAAGCATTCTTTTTTGCGGGCTTATTTACAGGTTGATAGCTTCATGCGCCATGCCGGAATCTTATCCGCAGGCTATCGCCACTTTAAAACAGGCTTATGAAGCCGACCCCGAAAATCCAGCCGCCATTTACGGCTTCGCGCAGGGTCTCGCCGGCTCGCCTTCCTATACTTCAGAACTGCAGCAAACGATGAGCCTGATGCTCGATCTTGTCAAGAACAATAATATTTTTTTAATACAGATGATCTACGATCGCGCATTCGATAACCTTCTCGAAGAAATCGACATACTCTATAACGGCGTGTATAACGAAGCGCAGGGCGCGGCGACTGAAATTGTCGATAAAATCGATGATTATCTTCAGCGCCTGACGGTCGATTCATCCTATTCGGTCATGCCGTCGAAAATAGCCGCAGTCAAAGCGGAAAACCGCGAAATAGCCTCGTCGCTCGAAGCTAATAAAAGTTATTTCAACCTTCTGGCGATGCGCCATAAAGCCGAAGCGCTCAATGAAAGCCTGCAAGTGATAATAAAAGAAGTAAGCGAAAATAAAAATTTTTCCGACTTTAAATTTTTTGTAGAAAATCTATCGGCAAAGTGTTCCGACGAGCTCAATAATGAAGTGTTAAAACCTTTCGTTACGGCTCAAAAAGATTTCGATAAAAAAATAAAAGAATTAATTCAACTGAATAAAGTCTATCCTACGATGGAAACTGAGTCTTTTCTCGGCAATTTCAAAAAAACCAGCATTGGCGAAAACGACCCTCTGCCGTCGGATGACTGGCGTAAACATAAGATTTATTCTCTGATAAAAAGCATATCGGGCTGCTTCATATTTATGGTTTTTTTAACGATAATTTTCGGTTACGCGCTTATGTACTACTCTGAAATGCCGGGGTTTTTCAAATTTATGATGATGGCGAACATAGTTTTGAGTCCGCTTTATGCCGCGGTGTGCGGCCGGTTCTACTATTCCATGATCGAAGGTAAGCGAAAAAACATCACCGAAGAAATAAAAAAGCTCGACGAATTTATATTTGTGAGCGAAAAAAAGAAACTCGATCTTATAGCCGAAACTAAAAGAAAATATATTAAATTGATCATCGAACGTAAAAACCTTACTAATTCTGTCGCCGAGCAAGTTCTCGATCTTGGGATGGAAGGCAAGTTCGAAAAAATTAAAACGCTTATTTCGTAGCCCGACCTGAAATTTTCAAGATTAAAATTTCAACTTGTGAAGTTTTTTGCGCTTATCTTTGTATGATGGCGGCAGAGAATCCTTAAATTCACCGGCGAGTTCGTCTATGCTTATCCCGTCGATTTTAGTATCTTTAGTTTTTAACCCGCTTCGATCATAGCCTTGAGGCCGGCCGTCGTCGGCATCCTGAATCCGTGCGTCGGCCGGGCTTTTAACGGCGAGGCTCACGGCGTTTTTCAATTCAAGAAACGCCGTCCTCAATTCGCTGAGTTCTCCGGCCATCGCTCCGAATTTTTCTTTGAACCCTTTGATATCAAAACCTTCGGCGGAAAACGATTTTGAACCGCCGTTTTCTTTGCCGTCTTCTTTGCCGTTTTCTTTGCTTGTGGAGCTTATCGCATCAAAAATATCGCCGTTTTTTTCGGACATATTTCCCTTGCTTCTCACTATAGCCTTTATCATTTCATCACGGAATGAAAAAATATCCTTGCCGACGGTCCTGGCTATATATGAAAAATCCAGAAATAAACGCACGACTACGGCTATAAATTTAGCGCGGTTGGTTTTATGCTCTTCGCATTGCGCGTCGATTATAGCCATAGTTTCGGCGTCAAGGCATATTTCATTACGCCGGGCGTCATTTTTATTTAAATCTGAAAGCGGCGTTTTTTTTGTCATATTCTAAAATTTTCAAGCGAATCGGTTGAAATTGTCGTTATTTCAAAATCTGGATTAACTTCTTTTTCAAGTTCGAGCGCTATCTGATCACGGGCCAGAAGCATAAAGCCGACCGAATTGACGTAACGATGATCGACGCCGAGCTCGACGGCCGAAATTACCCGGTCATTAGCTATTTCGTCGCTCCAGTTATAGTGATTTTTTATTTTTTCTTTGAATTTATCGAATATCAGCGAAGCTCCGCCGCCAACCATAACGAAGTAATCGATAGTTTTTCCTTTGCGGTTGATCGAGACCAGATCGGCTTTGACGGCCTGTATTATATGTTCGCATAAATTAGAACATTCTTTTTCGAGTATATCCTTGAAGTCGAATACGCCGCTGCCGGGAACTTCGACCTTATATTCTCCACGGGGTAATTTTTCCATAATACGCTGCTCGGGAATTTTATAACGCTGTCCCGAAGATTCGAAAATAATCTGCGATATATTCGAGGTAACGGTGAATATACCCTCCGGCACGGAATCCGAAAGATTTATATCGGCCTCGTTTTCGATAACCGGCAGTTTTATCCAGGTGCCATGGCCTACGTCAACAACGTAGGTATTATAAAGCCGCATGCCGAATTTCTTCATTAAAAAAGACATATAGGCGCCATAAGCCTGAAATTGAAGCAAAATAAATGTAAACTGTATCTTTAATTCTTTAATTTCACCTGTAGCGACGTTTTTAGCTTTTATATAAAGATATTTTTCGCTGCCTTCGGTTTTTAAGCGGCTTTTAATATAATTAAAAAACGTTTCCGCCACAACTTCGCCGGCTTTAACGGGAATACCGAAACCTATTCCCACTTTCTTCAACGGCGGGCTGTCGTTTTCCTCGCGTTCCTGTGAAAGGCAGAATAGTCCCGCCTGAATGCCGATAAAGGCGTCGGCGTAATTTTGTATAACCCCTTTATGGGTAAACCAGTTGATCTGGTTCGAATTGCGACTCATGGCGCCTACATAGCGCCACATATTTTTTGAATCGTCATAAATAGCGAGGTTTCGAATCCAGCGATGGTCGGTGGAGCGGTTCATCTTCTGCCAGTTAGCTTCGAGACTGTCTGACAGACCGTCGCCCACTACCGATGAAAACGCTATTATGCGCCCGTCTTCACAAAATTTACTCATTGAAGTTCCAAGCTCGCCGCCAATAGGCGTTACGTCTGAATAACTCAAATCGGGCATAATTAATCCTCCCTTAATACTCTAAAACATATAATTATTAAATATTTTCTTCGCTTTTGCACTTTATAAATAGCAGCCGGTTATTTTTTTATTCTATATGTTCGTCTTCACTTTCCGCACCGCTGCCTTCTTCACTTTCCGCTTCGGCTTTACGGCCGCCTTTTTTATTTTTTTTACCTTTTTTTACATCGGCTTTTTTTTCAAGCCCATAGCTTTGATCGTCAATAATTACAGGTTGGCTCGGTGAAATTACATGCAGTATAATATTTCCGGGGTTAAATTTCACATCGTTTAAATCCGGGTCGTAATATTTAAAAACTCCGCTTGTACGGTCACGGTCCCAACTGCCCGTCATATGATGGCCGCCTATAAATATTTCACATGTGCCGCCTTCGTATAAATCCATTTCATGGCGCATTTCCGAATCGATTATATGCATATTGCATCGCATTATAACGACGTTATCGGCCTTTACGACCGTGGAGTTACGATGGTCTTTAAAAGGCTTGTTGTTATATAATCTGATGAAATTATTATCCGTGGGATTAAATTCATAGCTCACCCGATATCCGCGAGAGTAAGGTATATGAACGGTCTTTACGGCAAGGCCTTTTACGCCTTTTTCAATTAATTGCGCCGAAGTCGATTTAGAATCCGAAAAATCAAACGGAATAGGTTTATCGGTTTCGGTCCTGAATTTTTTACGAACTATCTCTTTGGCTAAATTAACGGGTTTTGCATATAGATTATGCGGTATTCTTCTGTCGGAACTTCTGTAAAAACCTCTGTCGCCTTTTATAGCGTTGATGTTATTAATTTTCCTTTCGGAAATCTCGGCGAGTCCCATCGGCGAGCCGCCGACGTGAACATACACGGCGTCGAACATAGTTGAAATATCAACGAAATAATGGCGGGCGCTTCTTATCGGGCCTATTTCAAAATTTTGCGAATGGTCGTAGTAAATTCCCATAAACCTGGTCACTTCTTCGGCCTGGATTTCATAAAGAATCTTTGCCGCATAAAGCCCGCTTTGCGGCCTTGCGGGCGGTTCGTTTTCAACCATTATAGCCAGCGGCCTCGAAAGCAAGGCTTTCTGAGGCGGCAAAACTTCTTCGGCGGCTTTTTCAGGCGCAACGGCATCTTGCGCGATCACTTCTGTACTTCCTTCGACTGAGGAGTCCCGTGCTATAACTTCGATACTTCCTTCAACTGAAGGCTGCGTGCCGATTTCAACGCTTTCTTCTGCGGCGGCCTGCTGATCCGGCGGGACGGCAGGGATTTCCGCGGTGTCTGAAACTGCCGCGGTCCCGACTATTTCGGCGGTTTGCTCTTCGGATGCTGCTTCTATGACTTCAAGAGTTCCAGAAACCGCCGGCGACGAGGCTATTTCCTGAGAATCGCCTGCCTGAGACCATCCGGGAAAGATAAAAGCTAGAACGAAAACTGCAATAATAAATGAAACATAATGATTTCTGAACATATATATCACTCACCCTGTTTTCATATTAAATATAAACTTCTAACATAGTTATAGCAAAAATTTATATAATAATGCAATAGCGGGCCCTAAATTTTAGGACCCGCTATTTATATAATATTTTTCAGCTTTTTGTTTTCACTTATCACTTTTTATGCTTCTTCGCAGTCATCTATATTTCCTTCCCATAGATATTTACGGGTTTCCGAAACCGCCGTGCCGCTCAAAAGAAGCAGCGCGATCAAGTTAGGAATCGCCATCATAGCGTTCATTAAATCTGAAAAATCCCACACCAACGGCATCGATACGACCGAGCCGGCCATCACGGCGGCTACCCATACGACACGATACGGTATTATAGCCTTTTTGCCGCAAAGATATTCAAGGGCGCGTTCACCGTAATAAGACCAGCCTAATATAGTGGAAAACACGAAAGTCAAAAGGCCGATCGTCAATACGGCAGGACCTACTATCGGAATTTCGGCGAAAGCCGCGCTGGTAAGTTTCGCGCCTTGAAGACCGGCAAGGCCCAGCGGATCTTTTATTATGCTTGTTACAATAACAAGGCCTGTCATAGCGCATATAACGACCGTATCCCAGAAAGTGCCGGTAGCGGATACGAGCGCCTGACGCACTGGATTTTTTGTCTGCGCGGCCGCTGCGACTATGGGAGCGGAGCCCAGCCCTGATTCATTCGAAAAAAGCCCTCGCGCCACGCCGAAACGCGCAGCGCTCATAATAGTCGAGCCGACAAAGCCGCCGGCTGCGGCCTGCGCGGTAAAAGCCGATTTAACTATCAAAATAATCGCGGGTATTATATATGCAATATTAGTGCACAATATTATAAAGCAGCCTGCCACATAGAAAAAAGCCATAAAAGGGACCAATTTCGAACATACCGCCGCTATCGATTTAATCCCTCCGAGAATAACAAGGGCCGTTATAACGCTCATAACTATTCCGGAAAAATAAACGGAAACGCCGAAAGAATCTTTAAGCATTCCGGCAATCGAATTAGCCTGAACCATATTACCTATACCGAAAGAAGCAAGAACCGTGAACACGCTAAATAAAACGGCAAGCCATTTAAGGCCGAGTCCTCTTTCAAGAGCATACATAGGCCCGCCAAGCATCGTACCATCCGAAGTTTTAACGCGGTATTTAACGGCTAAAAGCGCTTCGGTGTACTTGGTCGCGATTCCGAAAACGCCCGTAAGCCACATCCATAAAACCGCTCCCGGCCCGCCCATGCTGACGGCGGCCGCGACCCCGACTATATTGCCCGTTCCAATAGTAGCCGCCATGGCGGTGGCTAACGCTCCGAACTGGCTGACATCGCCGCGGCCTTCTTTTTCATTTTTCATGGAAAGATTAATGCCGAGCTTAGTATATCTTTGAATGAAACGGAGCCTGACCGTAAGAAAAATATGCGTCCCGAAAAGCAATATCAACATCGGCGGTCCCCATAAATAACCATTGAGTGACGCAATAAAACTATGAATCGAATTGAGCGCTGCTTCCAAAATAATTCCTCCAGATATTTTAAAATTTATTTAACGATTATTAATAATTATTAATAATCATCAATAATATCTATGCGTATATAAATGAACACTTATAATCTCAAAGTATCGGCAAAAATTTAATCTCTTATATACAAACCAACAAATTAGTATTGCATTTTTGATAAATTTATATTAGAATAACTCATATACTAAAGTAATAGTCTGGACGTTACAATTTAGTTTGGAGTCGATATGAGCGCTGCATTAAATAACGAAAACAACTATATTTTAAGCGGTACCGACAGGCACGGCCAGTTGTTTTTAAATAAGATGGTCGCTATAGCCATAGCCGACGTCAAAACCATGCGTTTTTTAGACGTTAATGACGCCTGGTGCGCTTTATACGGATACAGCCTCCAGGAAGCTCAAAATATGTCAGCATGCGACGTATGCATTGAACGCGAAACCGGCGATAAAATGTTTCGAAATGTTAAAATTGGCGAAAGCGTTCATGTCGCGCTTCAATATCATCATAAAAAAAACGGTTCGATATTCGCGGCGGAAATTTTTGCCAACTGTTATGAAATGAATGGCTGCACTAAGATGTGTGCCATGATAAAAGACGTGAGCGATAAAATCCAGACTGAAGAAAATTTAAATAAAAGTGAAAAACTATACAGATCTCTTATCGAAAACAGCCCCGTGTTAATACAAATTTTAAATATTGACGGCACGATAGCCTACAGCAGCCCCACCGCCAAAGAAATTCTCGGTTACGACGAAGAAGAACTCGTAAACCAGAGCTTTATTAAATTTCTTCTTCCCGAAGACGCTCTGATTTTTTTAAAGTTTTTTAACGACCTGATAATAGACGAAAACGCGAAAAATAATTGCATCGTGAGTTTTAAACATAAAGATGGCCAATACCGTTTTATAGATGCTCGTATGGCCAATATGATAAACGAAGCCGCGGTTAAAGGCATAATTATTAACGCCATCGACATTACTAATCGTAAAAAAGTAGAAAACGAAATCAAAAATGCTCTTCAAATCGCCGAAGACGCAAAAGCTGCCGCCAACGCCGCGAATCTCGCTAAAAGCCAATTTTTAGCCAATATAAGTCATGAAATACGCACGCCGCTAAACAGCATCATAGGGTTTTCGGAAATGATGAAAAAAACGCCGCTCAACGACGCCCAGATAGAACTTACGGATTATATTACATTCAGCGGAAAATGGCTTTTTACACTTATCGATGAGATCCTCGATTATTCTAAAATAGAGGCCGGACAAATCGATATCGAAATTAATGAATTCGATCTGGCAGGAACGATCGACGAAGTTATATCGATGCTAAAAACTAAGGCGGCCGAAAAAAAAGTTTACTTAAGCCATATAAACTCTTATAGCGCCGGATGCATGCTTAAAGGCGATAAAAAAAGATTATCGCAGGTGCTGCTCAATTTATTATCGAACGCCGTCAAGTTTACCGCAAATGGCAAAGTTATAGCTAAAACCGAGGTAATGAATGAAACCGGCGGCCTGATTAATATAATGTTTAGCATTATCGACGAAGGTATAGGAATCAGTGATGAAAAAATCAAGGTTATTTTTAACCCTTTCATTCAAAGCGACGGTTCTACCACCAGAAAATACGGCGGAACCGGCCTTGGCCTCACTATTGCCGACAGGCTCGTTAAATTAATGGGCGGCGGTGATATAATCGTTGAAAGCCGCGAAAATATCGGAAGTAAATTTTATTTTTCTCTGCCGTTCGAAAAAGGAGCGGAATTAAAAGCCAATAATAATAAAGACTCATTTGCCTCGAAAAATATCGTTAAAAAAGAATATGATATTTTACTTGTCGAAGACAACTATATGAATATAATTTTAATGAAAAAGCTGATGAAGCAGTTTGGACATCGCGTGCATACCGCGGAAAATGGTTTTGAAGCGCTGAAAACACTTGAAAATAAAAATTTTGACCTGATATTGCTCGACCTTCAAATGCCGGTAATGGACGGTTTCGAAACGGCCAAACGGATACGGAAATTATCGATTAAAACGCCAATAATCGCAGTCACCGCAAGCGCTGCGCCCGAAGATTACGATACCTGCCGCGCTATCGGAATAAACGGGTTCATTATAAAACCACTCAATATAACCGAATTTGAAAATATCGTAGAAAAAATAATAAAGTCAACCGCGGCACCCGGCGAAATAGCGATAAGCGACAGGCTGAAAATCAAAAAAAACGGTGAAACTTCATCTAAAAAAGAAAAAGCGGTCATATTCAATAAAAGCACTCTTTATGAAAATATGAGCCATATAGATGAACTGGTGAAAGATTCTATAGAATTGTTTTTAAAATATTCACCCCGTAATATCGAAAATATAGCCGGGGCAATCAAAGCCAATGACGCCGAAAAGATAAAATTTTACTCGCATTCGATGAAAAGCACCGCGCGCGGAATCGGCGCCGAAATTATAGCCGAAATTTTATTCAATCTTGAAAAAAACTCATCATCGGGTAAGATTGACGATCAAACAATAGAACTCAGTGATAAACTCGCGCGCGAATACGGTAATTTTATTCAACGGCTTAAAGATGAAGGCTTGGTTTAATATAATATGCAAAAAAATAAATTTAAAACGGCGGGCATGACGCCTGAAAATAAAAAATGGAAAATTGCTATTTCACGGGCCGAAAAATTATACGGCCGGCTCAATGAAGTCAGGGACGAATTTGCCCGCGACTATACGCGCATTCTTCATTCGACGGCATATCGCCGATTGAAACATAAAACACAGGTTTTTTCCGCGACGCGAAACGACCATATATGCACGCGAATAGAACACGTAAACCATGTGGCATCCGTAAGTCATACGATAGCCGCCTTTCTTGGATTAAACACCGAACTCGCCTCGGCTATCGCAACCGGCCATGATCTCGGCCATCCTCCGTTCGGCCACTCAGGAGAACACATTTTAGCCGCAATAGCGCAATCCGATTTAACAAAAAAATTCTGGCACGAAAAGAACGGCCTATATTCGGTCGATTGCATTGAAACTCTTAAAGATCCTATGGGTTATGAAAAAAATCTGAATCTGTGCTATGCCGTTCGCGATGGAATTATTTCGCACTGTGGCGAAGTCGATGAAAACGCTATTTTTCCGCGATGCGAAGCGCTCGAACTTGAACGCATCGAAAGTCCCGGGCTCTATCAGCCTTATACCTGGGAAGGCTGCGTCGTCAAAATTTCCGATAAAATATCTTATTTAGGGCGCGATATAGAAGACGCTCTCACGTTGAATATACTCACTAAAACACAGTTAAAAGAACTTTCGGCCATCCTCAAAAGCGCGCTGGGAAAAAAAGCGGAAGTGCGCGAACTTAATAATACCGTTTTAATGCACGATTTCATAATGGATCTGTGTCGCTCGAGCTCGCCGGAAAAGGGAATAAGGTTTTCGGAAAGATATCTCGAACTGATAAATCGTGTAAAAGAATTCAATTATAAAAATATATATTTTCATAAAAGACTCGCTAACTACATTAAATATGCTGAGCTTATCATTAATTCCATCTTCAATGCGCTCAAAGATTTTTATGCGGGCGCTAATTCCATCGCCGAACTCGATAAAAACGCGGTTTTACTGCCTCTGACGGTAAAATCTTTTAAAGAATGGATATTAAAATATTCCAATGCCGATACAGCCTGCAGAAAAGAAAATAAATACTGTAATAAAATATTATACGATTTAAGCGTTAAAAAAGATTATCTGCGCGCGGCCCTTGATTATATAGCGTGTATGACGGATCATTTCGCGATAAATATCTTTAACGAACTGATAAGCTTTTAAATTAAAAATAAGTTCATGCCTGCTTGTGAAATAAAATAAGCACTATATTTACGCAAAACCACATAAAAAAAATCACGACGATACTCAGTGGTATCATCATTAATTTGATGCGCTGAAAAGTTACATTTTCGGAGTGTTTTGATATATCGACTCCGCAGTGCAGCAGGTTAAGCGAAGCGCAGGCTAAAATAAGCGCGTCATCGATCCAACTTATAAGCGGTGCGCCCGAAACAAAATCGATCGGCGAAAACGCATAGGCGAGCGCGGCAAGCATTATAACGACGGAAGCCGTGAATGGGACTCTATAATAATTTCGCTGAAATTCAAGCCAGAAATTTCTAAACGACCACTCCGGCGGTGACACCGATTTTTTCGAAACGCCGCCGGTTACGGCGGCGTTTTCAGAATCGTTGATTTCTTTTTTTCCTTCTTCTTTTTCGTTATTGGCATTCACGCCGAGATCAGGCGCACAGGAAGCAGTCTGCGGTGGCTGCGAATTTATCTGCTCAACGGCGGCTTCGATACGAGCGCCGCATTTATGGCAAAAAACAGCTTCGGATGATAATATCGCCGCATTACAGGCGGAGCATAAAGTCCGCTCCATTTTTTATCTGCCGCCGCTTGTAGCCAGATAACCTTTAAAATATGCGTTCATCGATATCAGTTTCTGCATCGCCGTAGAATAAAAAGACGCCAGCGAAACGTCGGAACCCTGGTAAGATACCGATAAAGAGGTCATTTTAGCGATTATCTTATTGGAAATTTCCAGCGTGGAAGCCGCCGATTTATCTATCGGCTTGTAGGCTTTCATAAATGAAACGAGCGATTCAAACGAATGAAGTTTTTGCGCGTCGAGATCGCGCGATATAATGTTTACGCATAATTCAGCATAAGCGTTTTCCGAAGCCACAAGCGCATTATACTTAACGAGCACTTCGTTATAAGCCGGGCCCTGAGGAGTGTTAGCGAGCGCGATATAGGTCGAATATCTCTGACGTGCCGTGAGTTGTAAAACTTTTAAAACATCGTCTACAAAAATAGGCAGAACGTTTATCTTCGCGCTGTAATCGTTTATAACTTCAGGCGGCTGGCTTATTAAAACCATTTCAGGGGTTTTAGCGCCGCTTAAAGATTTAGGCGTGAGCATTTTCTGAAAACCAAAGCATGAAAGCGCGCCGTTAACCGAATTAACCGCGCCAGCATAGTTTTTAAGGCTAATATTACATAAAGCCTGCATATAAAAACTGTAAAGCGCAACTTTAGCCGAATTTACCGATTTATTTATGACCGCCTTTTTAACGCTCTCATAACCGAAAAGATAATTAACGGTTTCCGGGCGAGCCGCTTCGTTATAATATTTAGCGGCGATATTACCGTAATGTTTTAAAGCCTCACCGTAATTTTTGGCGTTATAAAGCGAATCGGCGGTAAAGGTAACAAAAGAACCCGCTGCGGCAGAAGAAACTAAAACTAAGATTATGAATAAAGACATTAACGGAGCATAGAAATTTCTTTTCATAAGACTTAACCTCCATAAAAATTTAAAATTCATCCGGCTTAATCATGGCATAGCCGGTTACTTATACAACAATTATACTACTTAAAACAATACATGTCAAGATGAAAAAACAGATGAAAAAACAGATGAAAAAACTTATGTAATAGACAAAAAAGATGAATAATGCGCAAAAAACAAATGAGCGTTCATCAAATGACATATCGTATACGGAATAATTAAAAAATTTTTATTTATCCCTTGCATTATTGGCAAGATTAAAGCTATATTTATAATGAAAAAAGATTAATTTTTATAAACTTATGTCGATATCTAAAATGAAATTTACGCTTATTTTTTGAAAGGAAAGCCGGATAAAAAATTAAAAGATATTAAATAGCCAGTTATTAATGGATTAATAACAAAGTTAAACAATTGAATTATCATTTACAGCATTTTGTCATAGTATTATTCGCTCTACATTTATATTACAGTCATACTTTTGTTCGTAACACAAACGCAGCATATTCGCAACATCGGAGGTAGAATTTGAACACACTCAAGAAGCTATTCGCTTATCTTTTAATAGTTTTGTTTATTTCGATTTTCTTTCAGTCGATAGTGATCCTGTTTATTAAATATTCAAAAGAAGAATCAGGACAGGCCCTTACGCAAAAATTTCAGAATTCCTTTTTAAATTCAAATACGGATAACTCTACAGGCGGCACTAAAGGAGCGAACCATTTATTAAAGACGCTCTCTAACGTCGTTTCGACTTTTTCGGGCCACGGCGAACCGACGCCCGAAAAAATGGTGATTTCCGTGCAACGCTCCTCGCAGATCGAAGAATATCGTCCGCAGGTCGAATTAAGCTCGCCCTTCGGCGAGGAAAAAATAGAATTAAAACCTATTAAAATTCTTCAGGAAAAAAATATCTCGCGGACTTCCGGCGCAGGTGCAAGCGAAGTAATCGATATTCCTTACGGCAAAAAAATAATATTTCACACATTATCGCGCGGCGAAAAACTTTCGGATTTAGCCAGATTATATTCCGTTCCCGTTGAAACGATTAAAAAATTAAATGGATTTTTGGGCAGCTACAGACTTTTTGCCGGTCAGAAAATAATGATAGTGCAGCCCGAAGGCGAAACCGCGCAAAGCGCTTCCAGTGATTCAACTCGCGGTGAAAAAAATAATGCCTCTGCTGGAAACGAAAAACCGGCTAAAACATCCGCGGCGGCCAGAATCAATTCCGGCGTCAATGAAGACGAGGCAAATATAGACAGCATTTTAAAATCTTCGAAAAGCGCTAAAAATGTTAATGTGAAAACAAAGACAAATACCGCGCCCGCGACGGGGAATTCTAAAACAAAAAACCAGAAAAATACTATCAAAAAAAATAATTCAAAAGAATCAGACCCGCTTTCGGATATAATTAAAAGCGCTAAAAATAAACGCCGGGTTTTTAAATGGCCCGTCAGAGGGGTGGTGACATCTAAATTCGGAATGCGCATTCATCCTGTCTATGGAAAATCAGCTATGCACTCGGGTGTTGACATAGGCGCTAGAAAAGGCCGGCCGATTAGCCCCGCGATGGGCGGAACTGTAGTTTTTGCGGGCTGGCTGGGCGGTTACGGTAAACTAGTCGAAATCAAACACCCGAAAGGCTACACCACTCGTTATGCGCATATGTCGGTAATAAAAGTTAAAAAAGGCCAGGCCGTCAATTCTTCGACCGTAATAGGAAACGTCGGCGACACAGGCACTTCGACAGGCTATCACCTGCATTTTGAAATCAGAAAATATGGCCGGCCGTTAAATCCTCTCGCGTTTATCAGAAATTAAAGTATTAATAAAGATAAACGAAAATGGTAAATCTTAGATAATCGATGAAGATAATATAAAAGTAATGGAATAATATGTGATATTTAGCATTTAATATTTAAAAATAAAAAGTTAAAGTAAAGTAAAGTAAAGTAAAGTAAAACAGGTAACAAACCGCATAAACAGAAAAAGGCGGAAAGTAAAATTGAATATGAAAAAACCTTATAAAAAATAGACGCCCACCGGGCGTCTATTTGAGTTTGAAATATATTAATAAATTTAAGCGTTAATTCGTTTGGCTGCGATTAATTTCAGTAAGTTTGTTTAAAACGAGCATCAGTCTCTGGTAACAAGCATCGATATGCCTTCGCCGCCGCCGATACACAAAGACGCGACGCCTGTTTTCTTATCTTCCTGAATGAGGGCGCTGATAAGAGTCGTAAGGATTCTGCTGCCGCTTGCGCCTACCGGATGACCGAGCGCGACCGAACCGCCATAAATATTTACTTTACTGTCTTCTATACCCAGGGTTTTATTGATAGCCGCCGAAGACACCGAAAAAGCTTCGTTGATTTCGAATAAATCAATATCTTTAATTTCGGCGCCGGCTTTTTTCAGCACCGACGGAATGGATTTAATCGGTGATACGAGCAGTTCGTCGATTAAAACGTCGTCGAAGGAATAAGCGCGAATAGTAGCCAGCGGCTTAAGGCCGCGCCGTTCGGCTTCCTCCCTTGACATTAAAACTACACAGGCCGCGCCGTCGGATAATTTTGACGCGTTTACCGCGGTTACCGTGCCGTCTTTTTTAAAGGCCGGCCGCGCTTTAGCCGCGACTTCATAAGGAGTTTCGGCGGGCAGCTCGTCTTTATCGACTATGACGCTTCCCTTGCGGGTAACTATTTCAATGGGGACTATCTCGCGTTTGAATTTATCGGCCGCTATGGCTTTTAAGGCCTTTTCATACGAGGACGCCGCGAATTTATCCTGGTCTTCGCGCGTAACGCCATATTTTTTGCCCATATTTTCAGCGAAATTACCCATGGCTTCGCCGGAGCGAAAATCTAAAAGGCCGTCAACGAGCATTGCGTCTGAAATCGTAGCCGCGCCCATTTTATTTTCTTTTCTTAGATAAATATAATGCGGGTTCTGCGACATTACTTCCATACCGCCTGCTACAGCGATTTTAACGTCGCCGCTTTTTATGGCGCGCGCCGCCGCTATAACCGAATAGAGCCCGGAACCGCAAACTTTATTAACCGTTACCGCCGCGCCATTTTCTTCGGGAGCGCCCGCTTTTAAAATAGCCTGCCTTGCGGGATTTTGACCTATACCCGCGGGCACGACGCAGCCTGCGATAGTTTCTTCGACCTCGGCCGGCCCTACTTTTACCTGCTCGAGAGCGGCTTTAATGACGCGGCCTAAAAGCTCGGGAGCTTTCATATCGGCGAAGGCGCCCATAAATTTGGCGTTAGGGCTTCTTCTTGCGGCTACTATCACCGCGTCGTTTTTTTCATTTTTAAAATTCATTATTAATTCCCCTTTTCTTTTAAATATTCTTCCTTTAAAACTTTCTTATCTATTTTTCCGACCGCGTTTTTAGGCAGCGAATCGTAAAATTTAATTTTTTTGGGTATTTTATAAGACGCCAGATATTTTTTTAAATGATCGCGTATCTGGTTTTCAACCGATTCCTTTACTTCGTTCAAATTGGCGAAATGCTCGCCCCTTAAAGTTATCGCGGCCAGGCCCACCTCGCCCCATTTAGCGTCGGCGACGCCGACCACGGCGCATTCTAATACTTCGGGGAGCATCGTAAGGCGGTCTTCTATTTCTTTTGGATACACATTTTCGCCGCCGGAAATAAACATTTCCTTCTTGCGCCCGACTATATAATAATAGCCGTCACTATCGCGCAGCGCGTAATCGCCCGTCCTGAAAAAACCTCCGCTGCATGTTTTTTTATATTCCTCTTCGCGGCCGTAATAACCCATACATACGTGGTCGCCCGATAAAACCAGCTCGCCCACCACGCCGTCGCCGCAAACTTCCGCTCCGTCGTCGGATATAAGTTTTGCGCTACTGGCTTTCATGGGAAAGCCTACCGAACCGATCTTACGCACCGCGTCTTCGCAGGGAAGCGTAAAACAGTTCGGGCCGACTTCGGTCAGGCCGAACCCCTGGCGGAATATTACGCCCTTGCGGCTGAAAGTTTCTATGATATAAGGCGGGCAGGGCGCGCCGCCGCTTATAAAAAACTTGATTGAACTCATGTTTACGCTTGAAAAAGCCATCGACTCCATCATGCTTATAAACATGGTCGGAACGCCGAAATACAAAGTTACTTTATGACGTTCTATATCGTTTAAAATAGCTTCCGCGTCGAATTTTTCATGTATTATTATTTCGCCGCCGGCCATCAATAGCGGAAGCGCAAGCACGTTCCAGCCGCCGGTATGAAAAAGCGGGGCTGAAAGTATATAACGCTCTCCTTCGCTCAATCCCCAGTCGATAATCGTGTTAATGGCGTTCTGCTTCGTCTGGAGATCCGATATCATGGCGCCTTTCGGAAACCCGGTCGTCCCCGAGGTGTATAAAATCAAAAGCGGGCACAGCGGGTTAAGCCGGCCGTAATCGAAAAACTGCTTTTCAAGCTCGTCTATTTTTGAGTTGAATATCTCGGTTTTTATATTCGATTCAAATTTTTCGACGCAGGAAATTTCTTCCAGATCGAAAACTTTAACCGCCTGCTTGAGGTATTCGGAGTTCTGCCTGTATTTTTTGCCGTAAAGCAATACCTGCGGCTTTGAATCGTTGATCATATAAAGCAGTTCGGGATCTTTGAGACGCCAGTTAAGCGGAACCAAAACCGCGCGCAGAAGCGAGGCCGCTATAATCACCGAAAAGTGATCGAGCGAGTTCATTTCAAGAGTGGCGATCCTCTCGCCGGGACGAACGCCGAGTTCATAAAGATTGACCGCCTGCACGCGGGCTAAATGAAGAAGCTGGCCGTAATTGAATTCTTTTTTGTCGCAATCGACAATAACAAGCCGCTGCGGGTCTTTTTGCGCCCAGTAATAAACCCATTCATATACCTGGTGCGGAAATTCATTTTTTAAAAAATCGTAATCGATTTTAAAATCGTAATTATAAGCCTGCCTCACTTTATACCTCCCGTTTTATATTCCGGCCGAAAGAAAATCGTTGAAAATTTTATAAGTTTCGCTTCTGAGCGGATGCGCGGCGATTAATGTGACATGGCCCGCGCCTATAACGTGATGCTCTACTTTTTTATTTTTAGCGGCTTCAGATTCTAATATAGCTTCGGCCGCATTTTGAGTGAATACGTGATCTTCCCTGGCGGCGACTGAAAGAGTCGGCGTGCTTATATCAAAAACCTTCACCAGCCTGCCATCGATGAGTATTCCTTCGGTGTAAAAAGCGTTGCGCTGATAAAAAACTTTTATCAGATCGCAAAACCCCTGCAGTGTGAAGGGAACGTTATCGCTCGCCCAGATATCCAGCGCCAGCCATATCTTTTTGAAATCGCTCATTTCGAAGCGTTCGAGAAGATTTTTATATTTGGAAATAGACTGCCGCACGTTTAAAA
>DIVV01000135.1 GCA_002423385.1 bacterium UBP16_UBA6123 | reverse complement strand
TCATAGCCTTTTTATTTCGAGCGGTGTTTCTTGCCAGCTCCGAAGTTTTCTTTTTTTTTACAAACTGCCTTTTATTATCAATCTCATTTTCTACTCCTCCACTCTACTCTACTCCGCTCCATTCTACTCTATCCCATATTTTTCTTTTCTATTTTATATTTTTCTTCCCGCCAACTTCTTTCATGTTCTTTTGTGAGTTTTGCCTTCGCGCACGCGTTGCNNGGCGTACTATTTACGCACCAACGGAACTTAATATTTCGGCTCGCGGTAATGCTTCATTGTATAACAACTTTTATTATACAAAAGTATTGTTAAAATTCTTTATTTTAATTTAACTTGATCAAGCCGATTTACGAAGACTATTGCCACATGTCATTCAACTAATTTTTAGCAGTGCGATTATCAGAATCGATTTACATTAGTTTTTACCGCGAGCCGCAAGACATAGTTGCGGTAACGCCATTTTTGCACCGCATGTGCGCGCGCGGCGCGCGCACATGCAAACAGCAAGCAAGCTGGCAGATAAATAAGTAATAAATAAAAAGCAAGAAACAAGAAACAACAAAAAGAAGTTAAAACCCTGACAGAAAAGGCTGTCGATAAACTAACAATAAAGCGTCAGGCAATTTGCAGATAGAGGGAGGGTTTTAGGGAGGGAGAAAGGGTTGCTAACCCTTTCTCCCTCCCTAAACTACAAATTAAATTCAAACAATCAAAAATTCGAAAATTCAAAAATTCGAAATATTTGACATTTGGCATAAAAAATGCTAAAATATATCGAATTTTCAAAAAAAACAAGAAAACAACGGTGCATAACAAAGGGCAACGAAACCGAAAATAGGTGATTTCAATGAGCAATAAAAAAAATGAAAATATAATTAATACAGGCCGTTATATCAGGCTCGGCGTGAATATAGATCATGTAGCAACTCTTCGCAACGCGCGCGGCGGGTTCGAACCCGAACCGCTTCAGGCCGCATTTATATGCCGCGATGCGGGCTGCGACCAGATAACCATACATTTAAGAGAGGACAGGCGTCATATAACCGACAGGGACCTTGCCATTTTAACGCAGACGGGCGCCTTTCCTATAAATCTGGAGATGGCGGCGGTGGAAGAAATTATTGAAATCGCCGTTAAAAACAGGCCTTATATGGCTACGCTGGTTCCGGAGCGCCGCGAGGAAAGGACTACTGAAGGCGGGCTTAACGCCGCCGCCTCGGTTAAAACGCTTAAAAAACAAATTAAAAAATTAAAAGACGCCGGCATATTGGTATCGCTTTTTATCGAAGCCGAAAAAAAACAGGTCGAAGCCTCGCTCGAAGCGGGCGCGGACGCTATTGAAATCCACACAGGCCGTTACGCCGAATGTTTTATCAATAACTGTTATGCCGAAGAGTTATCGCGCATTGAAGCGGCATGCGAGCTTGCCAGCGGGCACGGGTTGCTTGTTAACGCGGGGCACGGCCTTAATTATTTCAACACGCGCCCTATATGCGCGATAAAACAAATACAGGAGCTCAATATCGGCCATTCGATCATATCGCGGGCCGTTTTTCACGGGCTTTACGAAGCGGTCGCCGCTATGAAATCAATAATAAGCAGAGAGACAAACTAAATGAGCATGAATATAAATAATAGCCTGCAAATTAAACAAACCCAGAAACTGGTGATGACGCCGAGGCTTCTTCAGCGTATTCAAATACTTCAGATGCCCATTACCGAATTATTAAACGAGGTACAGACTCAGATACTTGAAAACCCGGTGATCGAAATACGCGACGACGACGCGGGGCGCGGTGAAAACCCTCAGGGCGCAGACGCCGATATCACTTCTGAAACCCAGGATGAAAAATACGAAGTACATGAAGATTTAAAGGAAGCCGTGGCTGCCGATGCTGAAAAGGCCGAGCAAACCCAGACGGACGGAGTATCCGAATATGAAAAAGAGCTTGAAACCGTAACTATCGAAGATGAAAACAATGAAATCGACTGGGGACAGTACTTCGACGACCTCGAAAAAACGACACACAGCGAAGAAAAAGAATTTGAATGGAGCGAACAGGCGTCCTTCGAAGTATTCGCTTTCGCCGAAAAAACCTTATGCGACCATCTTCTTGAGCAATTAAAAGCCGCCGTTTTTTCAGATAAAGAATACGATATCGGAAGGGTTATTATAGGCCATATCGACAGCGGCGGCTATTTAAAGGCCTCCATCGAAGAAATCGCGGCCCACTCGGATTTAAGCAAATATAAAATCACCAACGGCGAAATCAACGATATAATCGAAATAATACACTCTTTCGATCCGAGCGGCGTATGCGCGCGCGACGCGGCGGAATGTCTTCTTTTACAATATCAGGCGCTCGACGAAGAAACGCCGAGGCCCGATAAACTCGAAGAGATCTTAAAAAACCATTTATATGAAATATCCGAAAAAAAATATAAAACTGTCGCTCACGCGCTTGGGATAACTATCGAGCAGGTCCAGGAATGCGTCGATTATATAATTAAAAATTTCAATCCGAAGCCGGGGCTTAAATACGCCTCGAGCGCCGACAATTCGACGATCGTGCCGGAAGTCTTCATAGAAAAAATAGACGGCGAATATGTAGTGCGGGTGAATGATTACGACCTGCCACGCATCAAATTAAATCCGCGATACGAAAAAATACTGCGCAGTAAAACCACGCAGCCTGAAGTACTTGCCTTTATCAAAGAAAAACTCGAAAAAGCCAGATTTATATTAAAATCGATCGAACAGAGACGCGATACGATCAAAAAAGTCGTCGATTGCATAGTGCGCCATCAATACGATTTTTTCGAACACGGCATAGCGCATTTCAAACCGCTCGTTTTAAACGAAATAGCCGGTGAAGTCGAGCTCGACGAATCGACTATCTCGAGAGTCACTTCTGGCAAATACGCGCAAACACCTCGCGGCGTGCTCGAACTCAAATACTTTTTTTCCGCGGGCCTGCGCAGCACTACCGGCGAAGACGTATCTACCAAATCGGTTAAAGATATGATACGCCAGATGGTATTGAGCGAGCCGCCCGAAAAGCCCTTTTCCGACCAGGCAATAGTTGACGCTCTCGCGTCTAAGGGCATTCAGATAGCCCGCCGCACGGTCACTAAATACCGCGAAGAGCAAAACATTCCGGCTTCGTCAAAAAGAAAGCGGTTCAATTAAAAATATGCGCGCAACATTATGATTTCAGAATATATCAGCTTGCTAATATCCCCACACAACTGGAACTGCCCCGGCGATTTCGAAAAAGAATACGGCGGCCTGTCCGGCTGCGCAAAAAACTCCGTAAGCGGCGGCGGCAGGGCGCATATAATAGTTTCAAACGATGTGATCTTACCTGCAAGACTCGCTTTCAATAAAGCCGAAGACGTTGAAATAAGCGTATGCGATTTTACCAGCCTTGCCGCAATCGACCGGGCGGTGAGAAAAAATACGGTTTTAGCTTACTGCGAATACCCTTCAGCGAAGGCTTTTCGAAGCCATGACTTCGAAAAAATATCGGAATTTTTTAATTACTTCAAAATTAAATTAGCGTGCGGCCTTTATTTCGCCGAACCTTACTGCTGCGGTTACGGCGGCAAGAATGCCGCAAACGCGAGTGAAATCGACGCACATTTTATTAAAATCAGCCGCAACGCGGCAAACGCTCGAGAAATTCACGAAATACTGTCGAGCAAAGATATTTTTAGCGGTTTAGACATAACGCGAGTTAATTCATCAAAATATATCGATTATAAAAACAACCGTAAAATTTCTAAAATAGACGGCTGTTATGTTAAAATCAGCGGAGACAAAATTGCGTTAAAAACCGCCTTCGATTCGCTCTGCGCGGCTTTAAACGGGAGCGGCTTTATAAAAGGAAAACTCGGCGGCGCAATCGCGGATTATTATGAACTTGCCCGCGATTATGATAATTGCAGGGTCTATTCGATATCTTCAGAAACGGTTTTAGATAAAAGCGGCGCAGCCGGTGAAGATGGAAGCGATATAAGCGGCATTATTATAAAAGCCGGAACGAATGCTTCGATAATAGATAAATTAAGCGAAATATAGACGGGGACTTTAATATTTATGATCTGTAAAACTTATTCATTCGAGCAAACATACCGGCTCGGCAAAAAATTCGGTTTAAATATCGCAGAAAGTAAAGAAGGCGGCCGTTTTATATTCGCGCTAAACGGCGGCCTCGGCTGCGGAAAAACGGCTTTCGTTTCAGGGCTTGCGCACGGATTAGGAATCGACGGGCCGGTTTTAAGCCCTTCTTTTACCATAGTCAAAGAATATACGGGCGGCGTTTATCCGCTTTATCATATCGATTTATACAGACTTTTGGAGAGCTCCGATCTTATGAGTTTTGATTTTTACGAATACGCCGGTTCTGAAAAGTTCGTCATGGCGGTCGAGTGGGCCGATAAATTCGGCGATATGGGATATCTCCCGGATGCTCCTACCATAATAGGCGAAATTTCACAAGATATCGAAGAGGATGAAAATTTAAGGATATTTAAATTTAAATTCATTAATATTGACGAAAAATTAAAAAAAGAAATCTCTACAATTTGACAAAGCGGCCAACTTTTGATAAAATTAATGTACGCGATTTTAACGGGAGCGATAAACGATGAATTCAACCAATTTATTCAGCGAGCAAAAATATAAAATACTCGCCGTCGACGATAACGAAAACAATCTTAAAATACTTAAAATGATCCTCGAAAAAGAAGGATATTTCGTCGAAACCCTTGAAGACGGTACGCGCGCGA
The DNA here is from genome assembly GCA_002423385.1 of bacterium UBP16_UBA6123. GTDB lineage: Bacteria > Muiribacteriota > UBA9980 > UBA9980 > UBA9980 > UBA9980. The sequence continues at coordinate 70,938 of DIVV01000135.1, read as the reverse complement.
TTTCGTTAATAAATGAATCGCGCCCCGATTTGATACTGCTCGACGTTTTAATGCCCGGAATAAACGGCTTTGAAATATGCCGTGAAGTCAAGGAAAACGAAAACACGAAAAGAACTCCTATAATAATTATTTCAGCTTTAAACCAGCTCGACGATAAACTTAAGGGCATCGAACTGGGCGCGGACGAATTTTTAACCAAGCCTATCAATAAAAGAGAGCTTTTAACCAGAGTTAAAACGCTTTTAAAATTCAAGCACCTCGGAAGTCAGCTTGAAAGCTCGCGCAATGTGATAATGTCGTTCGCTTTCGCCACTGATTTTAAAGACACTTTCAGAAAAGGGCACTCGAAGCGCGTGGGAATGTATGCGACCGAATGCGCGCGAATGATGAATTTAACGCGGGACGAGATCACCGAAATAGAGTTCGGCGCCTACCTTCACGATATAGGCAAAATAGGCGTTCCGACCGAAATATTAGAAAAAACCGATGCACTCTCCGAACACGAATACGAAATTTATAAAAAACACCCGATGCTCGGCTACGAAATCTGCGCGCCGCTTAAAGCCATGACGCGCTCTCTTTCGATTATTTTACATCATCACGAAAAATATAACGGCGCAGGGTTTCCCGACGGTATCGCCGGCGATAAAATACCGCTTGGCGCTCAAATAGTGGCCATAGCAGATAGTTACGACATAATGACGCACGGGCTGCTTAACCGGGCCGCCCTTCCTGCGATAGAAGCCGTCGATATATTAAAAAACGACTCGGGCGCGCGGTTCAATCCTGAAATAGTCAAAAAATTCATCAATCTGCCGCTTCAAGACATAGAGCGGCTTTCAAGCGTTAAAATGTTTAGCAGTATGCAATAAACCAAAAAGATCGGGGATAAGCAATGAATTTAATCGATACGATCAAAAAAGCCGGAATAGTAGGCGCTGGCGGCGCCGGATTTCCGTCTCACGTTAAAATGAACGCTAAAGTCGATACCATTATCGTCAACGGCGCCGAGTGCGAACCTCTTTTATGTAAAGATAAAGAAATGATGAAGAACTTCGCCGAAGAGATAATCGGCGGCCTGCTTTTAACCACGGCTAATTCATCTGCAAAATGCGGTATAATAGCGCTTAAAAGCAAAAATAAAGAAGCTATCGAAAAAATGAATGAGATAATCGCCGCTAATAAGCTCGACGGTAGAATTAAAATACATATTATCGGCGATTATTATCCGGCGGGCGACGAAGTGGTGATGGTGAGCGACGTACTCGGCCGTATCGTGCCGCCAGGGGGAATTCCGCTCAATGTTGGCGTTATAGTTTCAAATGTTGAAACTTTTTATAATATTTTTGCCGCCTATAAAACTTCGGCGCCAGTTACCGACAAATTTTTAACTATCGCCGGCGAAGTCGAACATCCGATAACCCTGAAAGTGCCTATAGGCGTTAAAATTTCAGATATCATCGGCCTGGCGGGAAAAACACTTGTTTCCGATCCGGTTTATATGTCGGGCGGCGCCATGATGAGCGAGATAGTTTATGACGCCGAAACTCCGATCACTAAAACCTCTTCGGGATATATAGTGCTTTCAGCCGGACATAAATTCATACAGCGCAAAACCCAAAAACCTGCGCAGTTCAAAAAAGTCGGCAAATCGGCCTGCGATCAATGCTCCTACTGCACCGAGTTCTGCCCGCGCTACCTCGTCGGCCACCAGATAGAGCCGCACCGCGTAATGCGCACTCTTTTAATGAGCTCGCAAAACGATCCGCTGATAACTAAATGGGCGTCGGGATGCGTAGAGTGCGGTTTATGCGGTTTTTATTCGTGCCCCGAAGATTTGCTGCCCAACTTTATGTGCGCCTCGGCCAAGCGTGACGCCATAGCGGGCGGATTAAAATTCGAAGCGAAAAAAGATAATTTAAAAGCTCATCCTATGGCGCAATATCGAAAAGTGCCGACTAAAAAATTAATAAATAAAATCGGGCTTGGCGGCTATAACGATCATGCCGAACTGAATTTAATCGAAATCAAACCCGAATCGGTAACTATATTATTAAAACAGCATATAGGCCAGCCCGCGGAACCTTTAGTGTCAATAGGTGAAACCGTTAAAAAAGGGCAGTTGATAGCCACTATGGCCGAAAATAAACTTGGCGCCGACATTCACGCCTCGATAGACGGAACGGTTTCTTCGATAAGAAAAGACGCCATAATAATAAAAGCCGTTTAACGCTTTAAAAATAACACAACGCGTGAAACTGCCAACTATATTTAATTTAGTAACCTCTAATAACTAACAACTAACGACTAACGGCCCCCTAACGACTAACAACTGATCATTTAATCCGGGAAAGGAAAAGAATCATGACTAGCAGAGCTATTGGAATAATAGAATCATCTTCTGTCGCCTCCGGTTTTTTAATCGGCGACACGATGATAAAAGCTGCGAACACCGAATTGTTATTACTCAGAACCGTATGTTCGGGCAAATTCGTAGCTTTAGTGGGCGGCGAGGTCGCCGCGGTAAAATCTTCGGTAGAAGCGGGAATCGAAGCCGCCGCAAATACTTTGATAGATTCCTTCGTGATCCCTAACGTTCACGAATCGGTTTTTAAAGCCATTAAGGGCGCCTGCGATTTTTGCAAACCCGACGCGCTGGGAATCGTAGAAGCCTTTTCGGTGGCCTCTCTTATAGAAGGCGCCGACGCGGCCGTCAAAGCGGCTAACGTAGAGCTTATCGAAATAAGGCTCGCTATGGCGCTTGGCGGAAAGGCTTACTGCACGATGACCGGAACGGTTTCAAACGTCCGCGAGGCGGTAGATGCCGCCGTTAAAATAATAGGCGAAAAAGGGCTTTTAGTTAACGCCGTCGTAATACCTTCGCCGAAGGCCGAAATATTTAAAGAAATAATTTAACTTAACCGACTTGATTCAACGGATGTAATTTATCATATGATAGAATAAACGGATGGCTTATATGGCGCCCGATAAAAATGCGATACTCGAGGCCAGCGGCATTAAAACTTATTTTCCCATGCGCCGCGGACTGTTCCAAAAACTTTACGGCTACAAAAAAGCCGTTGACGGCGTCAATTTTAAAATAGCGCGCGGCGAAACGCTCGGCATCGTCGGCGAATCGGGCTGCGGTAAATCGACGCTCGGCAAGACCATAATGCGCCTTATAGAGCCCGCCGGAGGCAGCCTGATATATCACGGGTCCGAATACGGCCCCGGCGGCATAGATTTTTTTCAGATAAAATCGCGGGCCGAGCTTTTTAAATACCGGCGAAAGTTTCAAATGATCTTTCAGGACCCCAATCTCAGTTTAGACCCGAAATGGCGGGCCAATCAGATAGTAGAAGAGCCGCTCATAGTTCATGATATCTACCCGCGCAAAAACGAAAGGCGCGAATTCGTTTACGGCCTTCTTGAAAAAGTCGGCATTTCAGCCGAGATGGCGCAGCGCTATCCACACGAGTTCTCGGGCGGGCAAAAGCAAAGAATAGGCATAGCGAGGGCGCTGGCTCTCAATCCTGAAATAATTATCGCCGACGAGCCGGTCTCAGCGCTCGACGTATCGGTGCAGGCGCAGGTGTTGAATTTAATGCGCGACCTGCAGGCCGAATTCGGCCTGACTTATATTTTTATTTCACATAACCTGGCGGTAATAAATCACATAAGCGACAGGGTGATGGTGCTCTACATGGGACGGGTTATGGAATTAGCCCCTGGCGGCCTTTTTTTTAATAAACAGTATCATCCGTACTCTAAATTATTAAAAGATTCAATACTCACATTCGACGAAAAATCACGCGAAAATTTTTTGAAGAAATTTGAAAACAACGAATTAACGCATAAAGAAGTATCGGACCTTTCCGTAGCGGATATAAACGAAGTCGAATCGTCCGGTAATTACTGTTACTTCAGCCCGCGCTGCGATTTTAAAACCGATATATGCTTAAAAGAACGCCCGGCGCTGAAAGAAGTCACGGCAGGCCGATTCGCTGCCTGCCACAACTGTTTAAACTGAACGGCGCGAAGATACAAACGCGGCTGAGGTAAAATTATCGGAGGTTTATTGAATGAAATGCAAAAAATGCGGTGCAGGCATACCCGAAAGCAACTTTTCCGGAATTTGCGGCAAATGCGCGTTTTCTATATTCCAGAGCGCCCGTACGGAGCCGCTTCGCGCCGTACGCGATAAAAGCGCCACGGGCGGCGACGCTCAAGCAGCCAGCAGAGTAGAATCCTCCGGCGTGACAGCGGCCGCGCCGTCATCACATTCTTATGAAATGCCGCCGGCTTCCGATTTAAACGAAGAAATAGAAATAACCATACTAAACGGCTTTATAAACGATCAGTACATGCTCGGCAAGGTATTAAACGAAGGCTTCAATGAAAAAATGCTTCATAATATTTATTCGAAGCATATTTTCAGAATGATACAGGACGTTTACGCCGGAGTCGGCCGCGAAAAAGTAGTTGACGCGATAATAATAAGAAATAAGCTCGAACAGAACAAACTTTTCGACGATAATATGAAACGCTTTTTCGACCTGGTCACTAAATCGCGCGTGCCTCAACTTTCGCAGGTGATGGCTTATCTTAAGATACTGCGAGAAGAAAGTTCAAAGCATCAGCTTCGCGAAATCACTCATCGCATCAATAATTTTTTAAAGGGCGTCGATAAGGAAGCCAAAATGAGCTTCATCGATTTTTCGAGCGAAATCACCAAAGAAATTCGCGATATCCAGAGGGCTCAGTCCAAAAAAGAAATACAGCTCATCAAGGCGCAGATGATTGAAATAGCTCAGGATATCAATCAGCGCGAGCTCGAAGGCGAAAAAGACTGCCTTGGATATTCGCTGAAACCTTTCAGCGATTTAAGCAGCGCCATTTCAGGCCTCAGGCGCGGATTTTTATACGGCATAGCGGGCGCGCCGAGGCGCGGCAAGACCAATTTTACTCTCGAATTAGCCACGCTGGTGGCCTCTAACAGCAAAAAGCCCGTCCTGTTCTTCACCTGGGAACAGACTAAAAAGAACCTCACCTACAGGCTTTTAGCTAAAGAAACCAGGATCAACCCCGACACTCTTCAACGACGCCGCATCAAGGGCGTGCCCGAAAACGATATGAAATTCGCCCAGGGCTGGGTTAAAATGGAACAATACATGGACTGCCTTTATGTAATCGAAGGCACCAAAGAAGACACGGTTGACCGCATCAAGGCCCACGCCTATAACGCCATGCAGGACCATCAAACCGACGAGGTTTTAATAGTCTGCGATTATATCCAGAAAATGCCGATCGCCAGAAATTACGACTCCGAAAAATTCAGAGTGGAAGAGATATCCACCGACCTGAAACGCCTTACCATAGAACTTAACTGCCCGCTTATAATCATATCGTCTTTAAACAAAGAAGGCTGTATGATCGAAATAACCGAAAATGACGATGAAAGGCCGGGTTTGTACCATTGCAAAGGCTCCGGCGACATCGAATACGATCTGGACTGCGCGATGATATTAAGCAAAGACTGGGGCGATTCGAAAGAATTATACAACCAGATGGCCCATCTGGCTGAATCTATGAATAAAGACCCTATACATCTGCCTAAAATAGATATACTGAGCCTGCACCTGGATAAAAACCGCGACGCGCCCGAAGGCAAATCACCATGCGTTCAGTACTTCTTCTTCATAGAAGAAAACAGGTTTTTCGAACTCGGCTTTAAAGAAAGCACCAACGCTTATCGATTCAGCCGCATCGAAACGCTTCTGAAAAAACTCATGAACGAAGGATTCGTCAAATTCCGCGATATAGAAGGCGGACCGCATAAAACGCTTATGGAACAGGCTAACGATATCAGCAACGCCCCGAATCAAGACCTGCGCCCGAAAATAAGGCTTAAAAGATAAATCATATTACCAAATAGAACGGCAAAATAAGGCAATTTTTAATATAAATAATTGTAAAGAGGGTGGTATGTTATTAAACTAAAACCTGAAGTCGAAAAAATCGTCATGAGTCAAAATTACGAAGAAACGCACTGTAAAACCTGCGGCCGTTTTGTCGGCGCGCTGGAATTGTGTCCTTTCTGCCGTAGTTTTAATCCCAAGAGGCTTTCGGTACGCCTGATTAAATATTTAACCCCCATAATATCAGTCCTTGGCCTCTTTGTACTTCATTATATCGGCGTTCATTACGGCAATCCCGAGGTTAAGCTCGACACGCTCACCAAACGTAGCAACTTCGCCCAGGTAACCACTAACGCCGTCGTTAACGCGCCACTGCGCTACTATGCGGCCGCCGATAAAGGCGAAAACGCCGGAGGTTCGGTCGAATTCGAAATCGACGACGGCACCGCCCTTATGCTCGTTCGCTGCTATGACGACGCCACGCGCGAACTCGTCGAAGCCAAAAAACTCCCCGCCTTCGGCGATAAAATCAAAATGACGGCAAGTTTTCAATATAAAGGCAAGGGCGGTTTCTTAATACTCGGCTCGGAAAAAGGCATTAAAATAGAGCGCCATACGCCCGAAACCGCTTCACCGATTAAAACCGTCAATGAAAACCCCGGCGATAAATTCAAACGCGGCGATATCGTAAAGGTGTCGGGGCGCGTTGCGGCCGTCAACAGCTCCAGATACGAGCTTGAAATCGACCTGGAAGCCGGCGAGGCGACCGATGAAACCCGGCTGACCGCGGTAATGCCGTTTTCCGCTTTGCAGGCGGGACGCCTCGTCAAAGAAAACGCCGATGAGTGGAAAGACGCGCCGCGCGAAGGCGATTTTATCACTTTAAGCGGAGCGCTCGAACTGCGCGGCAAAAAAGACGATAAATATTTCGTAATTGTGCTCCCCTCGGCCGAAAGTATCATAAAAGCGAGCGAAGATATCGTCAAAAAAGACAATATGATGTAATGTCGTATACCGTATATGGAGGATAACATTGAGCGATCAAAATAATTTTGAAATAGATACCATGAATATGGACGGCGCGCCGGAAACGCTTAATATCGCGGACAAATGCCCGAGCTGCGGACGGCCGAACCCTGAATTTAAAAAAAGGTGCGCTTACTGCTGCGCGCTTACCCCGCCGCGCGAGCGGATAAGCGTAAGAAGTATGAATCTTTCGACTATAATACTTTTTATAGCCGCCCTCGTTTATTTCGCGATATCGGTAAGTTTGAGCCCGAATTATATAGCCATAGGCGATCTTAACGAAACCATGAATTTTTCGCACGTGCGCGTACTTGCAAAAGTGCGCTATATAAGCGAATTCAAAGACAAATACCAGAAGCGCTCGACGATACAATTAGAGCTCGAAGACGCATCTAAAGGCAGCGGCGACGACTACGAAGGCCGCATCAAACTAAAAGCCGAAGGCGAAGTCGCCAGAGAGCTTAAAGAAAAAGGGCTGCTGCCCGCCCGCGGCGATATCATCGACGCCTCGGCGACGCTTTTTGCCGGAAAAGGATACCGCACGCTGAGCCTCGGCACCGCCGAACTTTTAAAAGTGGTAGATAAGTCGAATGAAAATAAAACCATCGACGCGGATATCAAATCGCTTCTTGAAAAACCCGATAACTTCAAAAATAAAAAAATTAAGATAAAAGAAGCCATAGTTGTATCAAAACGCGGCAAGCTCATAGTCGAAGTGGCCGATACCGCCGTTGAAACCATTCCCGGCTCGAAACCGGCTTCTGTAATAGTTTTCGGCGTTGATTCCACGCGGTATAAAGAAGGGCAGAAACTATCGATAAACGGGCTTTTCGTCTTTTACGAACGCGGCGGTTACTGGGAAATTAAGGTCAACGAAGAAGAAACCGACGCCATTATAATATTAAATTAAACTTATATTCCTTAACAGGGGAGGATAATAATCTATGGAAATCTCGATCGTTATATATTCAATCATAGCTTCGCTCATAGGAGTTTTTATCGCGATGCTCGCCTCGATCATACCGGGGCTTCACATCTATAACGTCATCGCGCTTACGATGCTGCTGGCTTTCACGGCGGCCGACCTTTTTTCAGGACTTCATCCTATAGTGCTTACCGGCTTTATGCTCGGCATGGTCGTAGGGTTTTCAATGCTCTTTACGGTTTCCTCACAATATTTCCAGCCGAACGATGAAAGTTTCCGTTCGATAATGCTGCCGCACGAACGCTTTCTTTTAGAAGGCAGAGGGCACGAAGCGGTAATGCTGGGCGCGCTCGGAAGTCTGGTGGCAATTTTTATAATAACTCTATTATTTCCGCTTATACCTTCGTTTTTCGCCCTGGCGCGCAATATCGTCCAGCCGCACGGCTACTGGATGGTCGCGCTTGTCATGTTTTTTATTTTGATGACCGAGTGGCCGAAAGACCACGGCGTCGGAAAAACCGGCTGGCAGAGATTCTGGGACGGCTGGGTCCAGCTTTTAATGGGCTATTTCACCTTTATAGTGGCTGGAATCCTCGGCATGTTCGTATTTTACCGCACCATCGTTCCGGTCGAAAACGCCTTCCAGTCGCTGATGCCCTTATTCGTAGGACTCTTCGCCATTCCCTCGCAGATAATGACTTTTATGACTAAGGTTAAAGTACCCAAACAATATATATGCGACTCCGTAGAATCCGCGCCGCACGACGTTATGCGCGGCAGCGCTTCGGGATTTTTAGCCGGCCTTTACGCGGCGCTCGTTCCCGGCATGACTCCAGGCCCGGCGCTTTTATGCACCGGCCATTTAACGGTCACATCGGGCGAGCGGCAGTTTTTAATCGGCGGCGGCGTGGGGCGCGTTATATACTATGTGGGCGCGTTGATGCTGTTTTTCATGCCCGGCGTTTTCATGAGACGCGGCGGCGCGGCCATTAATATAAGTTTATTTTTCGTACCCGAAACTCCCGAGCAATTCTTTTTAATATCGGGGATAATCGCACTCACCGGCGCCGTATCGTTTCTTCTGATCGGCTGGTTCTCGCGCCTGTGCGCTTACCTTGTAGAAAAAATCGACTACAACTGGTTTTCGGCCATCGGCTGCGCGATGTTAATCGTACTAACGATACAAATTACCCACTGGCAGGGTATGGTTCTTTTAACCGTCGCCACCGCGCTCGGACTCGTGCCTAATATGTGGCACTCGCGACGCCTCAACCTGCTGGCCGTACTAATGGTGCCGGTATCGCTTAATATGTCCGGCGCGGGCCCCGCGGTAGCAAGATTTTTCGGTTTTTATTAAAAATATCTATAATAACCACTTTAAAGGAAAGCTGATAATATGGATTCATTCATCAAAGCGTTTATGCTCGGCCTCAGTCTCAGCCCGGTGTGCCTGTTTACATGTACGCCGCTGGTCGTGCCTTATGTTTTAAGCGAAGGAAACGGATTTATCCAGACGCTTAAAGTAAGCCTTAATTTTCTTTTAGGACGGTTTTTGGGCTATATGGCGGTCGGCACCTTCGCCTGGTATATCAGTAAGGCCATATTTAAAAACGACGTAATTAAAAACGTGATCAGCGGAGTTTCTTTTTTTATTCTGGCCGCGTTTTTAATGCACCACGCCCTGATAAAAACTAAAACTAACTCCTGCGGCTGCGGGGCCGATGCATCCAGCGCGGCCGGCGCCGCGGGCGGTTCAGGGGCCGCTGGATTTTTTTCAAAAACGGCGCTCGGCCTGGGATTTTTAACGGCGTTTAATATCTGCCCGCCCATACTCATAGCCGTCTTTGAAGCAGCCAACAGGCACGGACTTTTAAGCGCGCTTTTTTTCTACTTCGCCTTTTTCGCGGGATCTTCGATATACTTTGCGGTCGTCCCGTTTCTGGGGGCGGCCTGCCGCGGAAAAACGGCGGTTACGATAGGTAAAATTTGCGCCATCGGAATCGGCTCTTATTATTTATATCAGGGCGTCTATAAAACCGTGGGCGGCCTGGCGCTTTTATGGAAATAATCATCGGCGCCCGCCGACGGAGATAAAATGGGATTCGTAATAGGAATGGCCGGTCACGTTGACCACGGCAAATCAAGCGTAATCAAGGCGCTCACGGGCATTACCACCGCGCGCTACCGCGAGGAGATAGAGCGCGAAATCACCATCGATATAGGCTTCGCGCATATCGATATAGAAGGCGCGGGGCCGGTTTCCATAATAGATGTTCCGGGCCACGAAGATTTCGTTCATAACATGCTCGCCGGAATATTCGGCGCGCGCGTCGCGCTGCTTGTAATAGCGGCAAGTGAAGGAATAATGCCGCAGACCGTCGAACACTTCGATATATTAAATTTTTGCGGAATTTCTAAAATAATAGCGGTGCTCAATAAATGCGACCTGGTTTCCGAAGACGATATCGAGTACCGCAGAATGGAAATCGAAGATTTTTTAAAAGACACAAAATTTCAAAATTCAAAGATTATAAATTTTTCCGCGGCCGATAAAAAAGGAAGCGCCGAATTAATCGCCGCCGTCAGCAAAGAAATAGCCGCTCTAGCGGCCGAAGGCGTCAGCGGCGGAGGGCGCGAAATCGATAAATTAACGCTTTATCCGATTGACCGTGTCTTTGATAAAGCGGGATTCGGGCAGATTTTAACCGGCACGCTCATGCGGGGATGCCTTAAAACCGACGGAATTTATAAAATAATGCCCGGCGGCGAATGCAAGGTACGCTCCATAGAATCACATTCGGCTAAATTCAGCGAAGTGAGCAGCGGCCTGCGCGCCGCGCTTAATATAACAAAAACGCGCGAAGCTGAAATCGCGCGCGGCTCGTTTTTAGTTTCAAGCGAAATCGCTTGCACATACCGTGTTTTAACCGTTAAACTCCGCGCGTCCAAAAACCTCAAACATAAAATTAAAAGCGGCGCCAATATTAAATTTTATTTTTATTCCGCCTGTTACGCCGCCAAACTGAGGCTTTTAGAAACTTCGGAACTCGAGGCGGACAGCATTTATCTGGCCCAGATAATTCTGGCTTCGGCTGATTTCGCTTTAATTTTAAAACCATTCATAATCAGGACGCATACCGACGAAGAAACTATCGGCGGCGGAATAATATTAAGCTGTCATAACCAGCTTGTTAAAAATAAAAAAGCCGTACTGGAAAGCGTTTCAATTTTTAAAGACGCGCCGATGGAAGATGAAACTAAAATAGCCGAATTATTTTTTTCAAATGAAATTAAAAAGCGCGGCTTTATAGAAATAAATCTTGCCTGCGCCGCTTTTATGACCATTAAAGAAAAAATAATCGATATTATTTCCCGCGCGGCGCCTGATGATAAATATCTTTTTATCAAAGACCGGCTGATTACAGGCGAAAAAAACATGCAGGCATTTAAAGCGTCAATGATTGATAAATTAAACCAATACTTAAATTCGAATAAATTGAACGCCGGCATCACAAAATTAGAGCTTTTCAAGTTATATTCGGCGAAACCGGACGAAGACGAAACTCTTTTTTATTCATACATCATAGACTCGGCTGCCGCCGAAAATAAAATTAAAAACGCCGACGGAATGATAACTTTACCCGCCGGCGGCGGAGCGGCGGAAAAAAAACTCGAAGGCGATTCCGAAATTATAAGGCGGAAAATCTTTAAATCTTTCGACGGCGCTTCATTTACGCCTAAAACTCTCGACGAGGTAAAAGCCGTCGTCGCTAAAAACCAGATCGAGCTTTTTAATAAAGTAGTTAAATTTTTAGAGAACGAAAAATCGATTTATAGAATATTCGAAAACTATTATATAACAGCCGGCCAGATGGAATCATATCTTTCGGCTATTAAAGAGATAATTTCGGCAAAGCCGTCTTTTAGCGTCATCGATTTCAAAGATAAAACCACGCTGTCAAGAAAATACGCCATAGCGATACTTGAATTTTTCGATAAAACCGGCATAACCGTCCGAAAAGAAAACGACAGGTTTTTAAAATAAAGGACCGATAAAAACTGAACCGGATTTTTAAAAAACCGAACTTAAAAGAAGGGAAAGCCTTTAAAACGAATCAGGCTTACTATATGAACGACGATCAAATCAAAAATGCCCAAAACTCTACGACAGCTAAAAAACTCAAAATCGCGCTTTGCGCCGTTAATACCCGTTATACGCAAAATGCCGCCGCCTTAGATTATTTGAGCGGCTATCTTTACAAATATCTCGATTCAAAAAATATCGGGTGCGATCGATACGAGCTTAAAATTTATGAATTCAACTTGAGCGACACCCATGAATACGCCACGCGCGCGCTTTGCTCGAATAACGCCGATATTTACTGCTTTTCAATATATATATGGAACCACGATTTTATCCGTAAATTAATATCGTTTATCAGACGGGCTTTTCCACACGCGCTCACCCTGGCCGGCGGGCCCGAAGTTATTTCCGTCTGCCGCGGCGAGAGCGAAGCCATGTGCGGCGCTTCCTACGCGATTAGCGGCGAGGGCGAAATTTCATTCGCGCGCTTTATAGAACTTTCAATAGACTCCTTCCAATGCTCGGGCGAAGCCGCCCCCGAGCGCGGCCGTCTTATGCAGATAGAAGGCATGGCGCATTTAAGCGATTCCGGCGCCTTCGAATTTTGCCCGGAACCGGCCGTAGTAAATAATTTAGACGATCTGCCGTCGATCTTTTTAAAGCATGACGGCCGGCAGGCGGCGCGCGGCGGCAAAAACTTCGTATATCTTGAAACCTCACGCGGCTGCCCCAATCACTGTCATTATTGCCTGAGCTCGCTCAAGCCTAAAAACGCGCCGGCAGTCAGATATTTTTCATTAAACCGCGTTTTTAAAGATATCGACACGATAATAAACGATTTAAAAATCGATAAAATTCGCGTAATAGACCGCACTTTCAACGACGATCCCGGGCGCGCCCTCGCAATTTTTAAATACGCGGTTTCAGCCGCGCGGCCTGAAACCCTTTTTCAATTTGAAATCAGCCCCTATAAGTTCACGCCCGAATTGCTCGATTATTTAAAAAGCCTCGAGCTGCAATATTTTCAATTCGAAATAGGCGTGCAGTCGTTTAATAAAAAAGCGCTCGACGCCGTCGGACGCGTTAACTCGGAAAGCCCTGCCAGAACCAGCTCTGACGGCGAACAAGCCGGCGGCGGTTCAACCGCGCCCGAAAATGCTAAAACCGTTAACGCGGGCGATATCCTCGATTTATTGATTAATGACACCCGAATCAATATTCACGCCGATTTAATGTACGGACTGCCCGGCGATAATTATCAAAACTGCATATCTTCTTTCGACGAGCTCCTGTCTAAAACTCCCGACAGCGTGCAATTCTGGCAGCTAAAACTTCTGCGCGGCACTAAACTTCGTGAAAATGCCGAAAAAATGGGGTTAATTTACGATCTCAACCCGCCCTATGCGGTTATTAAAACCAATACTATCGACGCTTTTGAAATGTTCAAACTTCAAAAACTCGGCCGATATCTCGATTTGCTATATAACCACGGACATCTTAATCTCACGCTGCGCGCGCTGTTTTATTATTTTAAAAAACCGTCGGACCTTTTTTTTGCGCTCATAGAATATTTCGAACGCAACGATATATCCGAAACGGCGATATCTCGCCAGAACCTGTTTTTATATATAGACCGCTTCAACGGCGAAACGATAAAACCATCCGCAGCAGACTATTATCAAATTTTATCGGACTGCCTCCGATACGACTTTATCGCGGGCGAATCCAAAAGATTTTCACTTCCCGATTTTTTAAAACCTCAAAAAATTAAACGTGACGGCCGTTTATATGAAGCTATCCGCGCGTGCGCCGAAAATTTCGCCGGCGGCGGCAGGCTAAAACTGTCTAAAACGTTTTCGCTGATCCGCTTTGATAACGATATAATAAATTGCCCATCAGGCTGCGATATCTCCGCTGCCGCAACAACCGTATTCAACTTTAAAAATCCGCCAGCCCGCAAGGTTTGCATGGCCTTAAAACATATAGTAAACAACGACGGCACATTCGATACTCAAAAATTCTATTTTAACGATCCGCTCGATTTTTTAGCGCTCGATTATTTTTATTATACCGATAAAAATAAACCGGCCGATATCCAGCTTTTATCCAGAGCGGAAGAATCCGGCGAAGAATTTGAAACCATCAACAAAAACATTCTTTTAATTTCAAAAAACCTTCCGGCGCTTATTGAAAAATTTATCAAATATGGTATAATAGTCAATTGTAAAAACAATTAATAATATAAAGGGGGCTTCAATGATTAAAAAAGTATATATAACCGATGACTGCATAGCCTGCACGGCATGCGAATTCAGTTGCCCTGAAGTCTTTAAAATAATCGGCAAAAAGTCAAGCATTCTTCCCTCCGCCGATTTTATTAAAAACGAAGCCTGCATTCAAAAAGCCGCTTTAGGCTGCCCGGTAAACGCAATTAAATACGAATAATTATCAACGCGATAATACGTTATAATCATCATAAAGCGCATTCAGCTTATAAAATCATCAATACGCACCGTGAATTAATCATGATGCGTATTTTTTAATCAATAGATTGTATTTTAATTCATACTTTACTACCTTGAATATTCACCGATATATATACTATAACCCGCGGTTTTACGAGTATTTTAAGTTATGGCACGCTAATTGCCTATATATTTGAGAGAAAGGCAGAAAAGTATGTAACGCTACAGTAAATTTAATGATTAAAATAATCAGTTATTTAAAAAAGTTATCTAAAAATAAAAGCAAAAATGAAAGCGAGTGAATTAAATGTTTAGCTATATTAACTACAATACCTTAAACGCATTATTAGCGATGATGGTAATTTTTAACCTGGTGGCGCTGCGCGTTCCAGCCGCGGCTTCTGAAGCGGTTAATAAAATTAAAAACACCACGGCTACGCTCTATTTTACATATAGCGGCGAAGAAAAAAAATATAAGCATTTTGTAATCGACGGCAGCCTGATTGCTGGAAAAAAAGCCAGGATCGTTTATGGCAACGAAAGAAAAGAAATTTTATTTAATAAAAACTGCAGCGTATATATGAGATATTCCTACGATTTCTGGCAGAGCTGCAGCGACGTGGAACTCAAGCCTACGGCTACGGGCGAGCTTAGCGCGGTAATAAAAATTCCCGACGACGCATCTACGATACAGGTGGCCTTTTTCGCCGCTTATACTTATGATAATTACAAATCATGGGGTTTTATATGGGACTCTAATTACGGCAAAAATTTCACGGTTAAATTAATAACTAAAAAAGAATTAGAAGATAAAAAGAAATTCGACGCATTAAACACTATATAAATAAAAAATCATTTATTGATAAAACCGGCCCTCAAACGGAAATCAGATCGAGCTTGATTGAAAGCATTCTGAGCCCGTCGGGGCCGGTTTATAAAGTAACTTGATGCGCTCTGGTTGAATATACTATAAAATACGGCGCATGAAGTGCAGCCGCCAGCCGGTTATTGCATAATTCTTAAAGATTTAAGTCCCTGTTCGAATTCCGCGATTTTATAATTAAGCTCAGGTTTATAAATTCCGATTCCAGCGATTACCGTATCTATATTACTTAAAACTCTTTCTTTTATGGATTTATCGCTTTCTTCCCTTACGGCGCTTAAAATTAAATCGCCGCAAAGATTAATAATATTCGCGTATTTTTCATAATTAACCGATTTAAGCGAAGCCAACCCGCCGTCACAAAACAATTTATAGACTGATGCCTTCAAACATGAGTTGTCGTCTTCTATATTTTTAATAGTGACTATTGAAGCGTTCTGCTTTTCAATTTCATAAAGTAAAAAATCGTTTATTTTAACTAAAGTCTGCTTGTGATATTTAGATATCACGACATTGAAAAGTTCTATCGGGCCGTTAATTCCATTTAATTTAACCAGTTCGACTTTTTCAACGCGCACTTTAACGCTCGGACTCTGGTATAAATCTGAAAAGTTTTTGAAACAGTGTGACATTGCCATTTTAGCCGCGTCTTCTTCGCAAATATTAGCTAAGCACGGCGAAATACTCGAAAAAATTATGAAAACAGATAAAATAAAAAGTTTAAAACGGAACATAGATCTCAACCCCTCTAATTTTATATTTATAAGAGAGATATCGAAATAAAAAATGAAAAGTTTAATTTTTTTTCCCGAACTATGAATGTTTTTTAACGGCCTCCATTAAAGATGATTTTTTTATGGGTTTGGCCAAATAATCGGTACAGCCGGCGCTCATGCTTTTATTGATATCCTCTTTAAAAGCGAAAGCCGTAAGGGCTATAATCGGTTTAGGCGGCTTATTTTCTTTTTTTTCGTATTCTCGGATCAATTTAGTCGAAGTATATCCGTCCATTACGGGCATCTGCATATCCATAAAAACTATATCATAATCGCCCGCCTTATATTTTTCAAAGGCGATCGCGCCGTTTTCGGCGATATCGAGCAGATGCGGGGTATTTTTAAAATAAGCCTGCACCAGCATTTTATTAGTCTCGGAATCTTCGACCAGCAATATTTTAAGCGGTTTCGTGCCTTCCTTTAAATCGACGGGCATTGCCTTAACTTTGTCGCCGCCCGCCTCAATTATATCTCTTTTAATAAAAGCGCAGTAAAGCGTTTCAAATAAAACGGAGTATTTAATGGGCTTAATAATATAAAATTCTATTCCATGGTTTTTAAGCCAGGTTATTTCATCGCTTAAATCATTTGTAGTAAGCATTAATATAACAACTTTACATAAATCAGACCGCTGCTTGATTAAAAAAGTATCGTCCTTATTATTTTTGAATATATGATTGTCTATAAACACTAAATGATATTCAAGAGCTTTTTCCAATGCCGCTTTAAGACAGACAAGGCCTTTTGACATGGTATCGACGCAGGCGACCGAGGCGCCGAAAATTTCAAGGGTCGATTTTAAAAAATTCGAATTAGCTTTATTGTGATCTATAATCAGAACTCTCAAACCTTCGAGTTTAAAATCTGATATCGAAGACATGGTGCACGCATCGCTCGTTTTTTTAAACCGCGCGGTAAACACAAATTCGCTGCCGCTGTCTTTTACGCTTTTTACCGTTATCGCTCCGCCCATCAATTCTATAAGCCTTTTAGAAATTGAAAGCCCGAGGCCGGTACCGCCATATTTACGGGTGGTCGATGAATCGGCCTGAGTGAATTTTTCGAAAATATCGCTGAGTTTATTTTCTGAAATCCCGATACCGGTATCCGACACCGAAAAACTGAGGATATAGTCTCCTGGACGGCCCCCGGCTTCATCCACGGTTTTTATACGCAATATTATTTCGCCAGATTCCGTAAATTTAACGGCATTTCCGACAAGATTTATTATAATCTGGCGCAGGCGTACAGGATCTCCCGAAAGATTGAGCAGAACGTCAGCTTCAATAAAAAACAACAGTTCGAGACCTTTTTCATGCGCTTTAATAGATAATACTTCAAAAGTTTTCTCAATTAATTCGAGGAGATTAAATTTAATATTTTCAATGGCTAAATGGCCAGCCTCTATTTTAGATATATCGAGTATGTCATTTATCAAATCGAGCAGCGACTGCCCGGCCGTCCGAAAGATCTGCACATATTTCTGCTGCTCCTCGGTAAGCGAAGTATCCCACAAAAGTTCCGCCATGCCTATGATCGCATTCATCGGCGTCCTTATTTCATGGCTCATGCTCGCAAGAAAATCGCTTTTTGCCAGATTTGCCTCTTCAGCCGCTATTTTAGCGCGACGCGCATCTTCTTCGGCAATTTTTCTGGCCGTAATATCCTCGTGTGAAACTACGACTCTGGCCATGCCTGAAGATATAAAACGGGTTATATTAACCATAAACCACATTTTTTCGGCCGTAAAATCGCTTTGATATTCCATATGATACTGCTTTATTTCGCCTTTTATAATTTTTTCTATATTTCCGGCAAGGTGCCGCGCGGGTTCAACGCCCTCAGAAGCCGCTTTCAGACAGATATCCAGATAATTAACCCCGAGCCACGAAACTTCGCCCTCGTTATTAGTCCTGGCGAATTTTTGCCAGGCCGCGTTCGCATGGACTATAAAGCCTTTTTCATCGAGTATTACTATATTAGCCGTGAGCGAATCTATAGCGTTTTTTAAAAACTCCTTAGATCTTTCGAGCTCTTTACCGCTGTTGATTATGGCGCTTATATCCTGTATTACGCCTATAATTTCGGTCAATTCGCCCTTTTCATTTTTAATCGCGGCCAGCGAAAGCGCCGCCGGAAATATTTCGCCGCGCGACTTTCTACTGAATATGTCACCGCGCCAGCTATGATTAAAATCGGCCAGAAACGCCGAACATATCGAGACGCCTTCGGCGGCGTCCACAAATATCAGTTCGCCGGCTTTTCTGCCCAGCGCCTCGCTTTCTTCGTAACCATAAGTTGCGCAAAAAGACCTGTTAACGAATATAACCGTATAATCGGGCTGTAATATAAAAACACAATCGGTGATATTCGTAATGGCATGCGAAAGCGTTTTAACTTTCTTTTCGGAATTTTTTTTGGCTATGGCGTGTTCGATGCTTAATGGAAGAACTTTTATATAATTTCTTTCGATATCTTTGATCAAGTATTCTGAAGCACCGGACTGCAAGGCCTTTACGGCAATTTCCTCGTCGCCGGTAGCGGATACGAAAATAACGGGCAAATTCGAAACCATCTCCATTAAATCAAAAGAAGTTCCATCGCTTAATATATAATCGGTAATTACCGCGTCATATTTTTTTTGCTTTAATAAAATCGAAGCTTCCGCGATAGAAGCTACTATATCGTATCGATAGTCGAGGTTTTCATTCCTGACAAGGTTTTTAAACGACAACTGATCGATGATATCGTCTTCGATCATTAAAATATTAATGGTTTTTTCACTCATAATAACTTCCAGCCGGTAATTTTGGTTAAAGTAACAATAACCTTAACTGAATCATCGGCATAAATATATAAATTATAACAGGGAAAAATTATTTATCTTTTTCGATAAAAAATTCTGAAACGCTTACTTCTTTTTTATAAATTTCAATCTCACGGCCGAGCTCTTCAAATAAGATTTCACATTCATTTACAACGCCGTTTTTAGCGCAGCCTTCAATTTTTAATAAGAGAGAAGCGACCTTCATCGCGCAGGCGTTTAAAGAAGTGCCCTTGAATTTATGGGCCGCCCGCTTGATTTTATCTGCATTTTTTTCTTCTATGGATTTTTTTACTTCCTGATAATAAGCCGTGGAATATTCTAAAAACATATCAACCGAGTCGATGGCCAGTTCTTTAATATCGCCCATGTTAAACATCAGTTTCTGCGGATCGAACACCTTTAATTCGCCGTCGGCGGCCGGCTGCATCCTTTTTTCAATGACGGCCGCTTTTTCTTCTAAACTTTCCCTGCGCATATCCAGCAGAACGTTTGAAGTTCCACCTGTTTTTTTAGGCGGCGCCTCTTCTTTTTTATTCCTATTTTTAAACCGATATAAAACATCGCTTATAGTCTTGTTTATTTCGCTTATATTGATAGGTTTCGGTATGTAGCCGTCCATTCCGGCATTAATGCAGGCTTCGTAGTCGCCTTTCATGGCGGAAGCCGTCATGGCTATTATGGGAACTACGTCGCCGCGGCCGCGTATTGCCCTGGTGGCTTCGAATCCGTCCATAACCGGCATCTGAATATCCATAAGCAAAAGATCGTATTTTTGCTGTTCGCTCATTTTAACCGCTTCTTCACCATTAACCGCGACCGCGACGTTATGGCCGAAACGGAGCAGCACCTTTGTGGTAAGGGCTATATTCGAAAGATTATCTTCCACTAAAAGAATGTCATACTTTTTCGCGGAAGCGACTTCTAAAGAATCGGACGTGCTATATTTCAAGCCTTCATAATTAATTAACGAACCTTTTTTCAAATTAAGGATAAAATAAAAATCACTTCCAGAACCTTCGACGCTCGTCACTTTTATTCCTTCGCCGCCCATCAGCTTTATTATATGATTGGATATAGTAAGCCCCAACCCGGTCCCGCCGTATTTTCTGGTTATTGAAGTATCCGACTGCATAAAAGACATAAAAATAGTGTCAATCTTATTTTCGGGTATGCCGATACCTTCGTCGGAGACCATAAATTTAATGACGGCGTTTTCTTTATCGGAGCCTTCGAGTGATATAATAATTTTAACATTTTTACCCGTTTCGGTAAATTTGATTGAATTATCGACTAAATTAAGCATAACCTGGCGAAGACGCGCCGCGTCGGAAAAAACCCTGAAATTAATCGCCGAATCAAGCATATAACCGTATTTAATTCCCCGTTTAGAAGCGTTGGAGCGCGTAATGCCGATAACCTGTTCTAACATCGAATGAAGTTCGAATTCAACGCTTTCCATCTCGAGTTTACCGGCCTCTATCTTCGACAGATCGAGTATATCATTAATCAATGATAAAAGCGCTTTGGAACTCGTTTTAACATAATCGAGCAGTTCTTTCTGGTCACCGGTCAATTCGGTCGAAGCGAGCATATCGGTAAAGCCTATTATGCTGTTCATCGGCGTCCTTATTTCGTGGCTCATATTGGCTAAAAAACGGCTCTTGGCTTCGCTCGCGTCTTCAGCGGCCAAACGCGCTTTGATGGCGTCTTCTTTGGACTTTTTTAATTCTTCCTCGATAGTTTTTCTAACGCTTATATCTTCTTTGAGCGCAATAAAATGCGTTATAACGCCGTTATCGGCCACTATCGGAGTTATTGACGCCGACTCCCAGTACAGGCTGCCGTCCTTTTTTTTATTTCTGAATTCACCGCGCCACTCGCCGCCGGATTTAATTATCCGCCACATCTCGATATAAAATTCCTTATTGTAGTGGCCTGAATTTAATATCCGCGGCGTTTTTCCGACGGCCTCCTCGCCGCTATACCCGGTTAACGAGCTAAATTTATGATTTACGTATTCGATCACGCCTTCTGAATCAGTGATAAAGACTGCGGCCGGGCTTTGCTCTACGGCGAGGGATAATTTTTTAATTTTTTCTTCCGATTTTTTTCGGTATGTGATATCTTCAAATGCGAGAATAATTCTGTATGATTCCGGCCATTCAAAAAGCCGGGTGGTAAACCTGAAGTAATTTCCGGCAATGCAGATTTCATTGGTGATATTATTGTTTTTTCTTGAAAGCGTATCATCGATAGATTCTTTAACCTCCGCCGCGGCAAGGGATAAGTCGATATCTTCTCCACTGTTTTTTATAACTTCGCTGCATATTTCAAAATAGTTCATGCCGACACGGCAGTTAGGCCCGAGCAAATCGGAATTATAACCGTTGCGTTTCCATGAATCATTCAACTGAATTATCATTCCGTTTTCGTCTAAAATAGCTATGGATATATAAAGCGTATTAAAAATCGATTTCAAAAACTGATGCGACTCGCTTAAAGAATTTTCAAATAATTTTTGACTCGTGATATCGTTTATCATCAAAACGAAATAACCGGGTGCGGGGGCAAAATAATTAATTTTAAGCCATTTATCAAGCGCCGGAAAAAACTTGGATATATAATTACAAGCGCCGTCTGTCGTTGGAACGGATAAAAATTCTGAAACGGCTTCATTTAATTCGGCGAAACGGAAGGTAGAATTTAAAAACCTTTCACCGACAGCTTCTTTGGCGTTCGTAGCGAACAAATCTTCAAAAGCGTCGTTAATTTCGACTATTTCAAAATCACGGGAACCCGTATCATCATCGTTAACTATTCTGCAATAGGCAAAAGCCTCCGACATATTTTTGAAAAGCTGTCTGTATTTTTGCTCTGAATTGTACAATTCGCGATAAACGCGATTTCTTTCCGTAATATCGATTACGGCAGACTGAATAAAAACTTTATCTTTGATAACTATGGAGTTAGTATGCACTTCCACGTCGCGTATAGCGCCGGAGGCCAGGCGGTGCTTGAAATAAAAAACCTGAGAGCCGTCTTTAGCTTTACAGGTGGCATGTTTTACCTGTTTTTCGGTCAAAGTGTTAATCTGACTTATTTTCATCCGTCTGATATCTTCGCCATAACCATAAAAAGAAACAGCCGCCATATTAGCATCGACGATATCCAAAGATTCGGGATCGATCATTAATTTCGGAATCGATTCATTGTCAAAAAATTGTATATACAATTCGTCGTTTATTAATTGCTTACTATTCATGACGCCTCGTTTTAATTTTAATGATGATCAATATTTCAGTACTTAACTTTATATAAAAATAACCCGTTCGGCGGAGCGGTTATATACAACGACCTCAATTTATAATCGGCCATAACTTTTTTCGCAGTCTGTAAATCAAAGCGGCCAGTCGAATAATCTATTAAAAAACCTATGAGCCTGCGCACCATTTTATATAAAAAACCGCGGGCCTTTATTATGAAAACTATTGTCGAACGCTTTTTTATTTTATAAAACCTGAAAAAATAAATTTCTTTATAATAGGATTCCATGCAGTTTTCATCGACGTCGCCAGCGCAGAAAGGCGCACAGAAAACATCGCCTTTAAACATCGGAATAAGTTCCTTCAACCGGTTGAAATCGATTTCTTTATTTACCTGCCAGCAATACCGACCGGTAAAAGCGTCCGGCGCGCCATATTTTACGATATAAGCGTAGGATTTCACTTTTGAAAGCCCGAGTGCGTGAAAATCGCCATCAACTATATTTACGCTTTTAACCATTATATCCGGCGCAAGTTTATTATTTAGAAGCCTTTTAAGTCCTTCGGGCGTTATGCGCAAATTAAAATCCGGTGCAATCTGGACGCTCACAATCTGTCCGAATGCGTGTACTCCGCTGTCAGTACGGCCCGACCCCTTCGTATCGAAGTGACGGCCTAAAATTTTATCGAGCGCGGCTTCTATTTTACCCTGGATCGTCGGCGTTTTATTTTCGTTACCGGTCTGTTTCTGAAATCCGTAATAATCCGTGCCGTCATATTCTACTTTTAAAACTATGGTTTTCATATCTTATGAGTGCCGCTCGTCTTTTTCGTCGTTTTATTCTATTTCTTCTATTTCTTCTTTTATTTATGTATTATTTTGTCATGTTTAATTCTATAATAAAAAAGTTTAAAGTTCAACCTTTTTAACTTAAATTTTTTATTTTTTTTATTTTTATAATTGTCGTTAGTACTATGAAAGATAAATAAATAAAAGCAGCCATTGAAATTTTATTAAATATCTGGTAAAATGAGCATACGGCGAAAGTTAAGGCTGGTTATAAATCCGCCGGCCGCAATTTTTTATAATACTTAACGCTAATTTTATAAGAGGTGGTTTAAATGTCCGAAACTTTAAATACCGCTGGCGATAACGCTCAGAATCAGCAGCAGCAGCACACGCACAACGCACATCAGACGGACGGCGCTCAGCAAAATGCCGAGCAGACAATGGCTAATATCGATTCCTATTCGATAGCGCTTTCATTTACGATGATGCTCGCGCAGAAAGCCTGGATATATCTGGGTAAAATAGCCGCCGATCCAAAATCGAACGAAATTAAAATCGATCTTCCCCAGGCGCAGTTTTCAATAGACTGCATGGCGGCTATTTTAGAAAAACTCAAAGGCAGAATCGATTCTAAAGAGGCCAATGAAATTCAGAGCATAATAACTAACTTAAGGCTAAATTATGTAGGCACGCTCAAAGATAAAGAAGCGGAAAAAAAATAATATATGATCAAAACGGCTTTAATCAAAACTAAAACATACGATCAAAATGAAATTAATAACGGCGTAATTAAAATATTCGATTATTTCGGCGGCGCAGGTAGTTTTTTCGCGCGCGGCGATAAAGTGCTCATTAAGCCAAATCTTCTTTTAGCGCGCAGATCCGGCGAACACGTCACCACTCATCCGCAGGTGGTAAACGCCGTATGCCGCATATTAAAGGATATTGGCTGCCGCATTACGCTCGGCGACAGCCCGGGTTACTCGAGCGCTATTACCGTAGCTAAAAAATGCGGCATTTACGACAGCGTAAAAAAAATGGACGTGAAATTCGTTAATTTTGAAAAAAGCGTTGAAATAAAGGTAAATGCAGAAAATCGAATATTCAAAAAATTCGAAGTCGCGCGGGAAATAGTCGAATCCGATAAAATCGTAAATTTAGCTAAATTAAAGTCGCACGGACAGATGCTTCTGACTATGAGCGTCAAAAATATGTTCGGCGCCGTCGTCGGGCTTTTAAAGCCGCAATGGCACTTCAAAGCCGGCGTTGACGCCGATTTTTTCGCGCGGATGCTTCTGGAACTGAATTTAGCCACTGCGCCGACTTTCAGCATATTAGACGGCGTTTACGGCATGGAAGGAAACGGGCCGTCCAACGGAGTGCCGCGCGAATTAAATATACTGGCCGGCGGGATCAACTGCGTAGCCATAGATACCGTGGCGGCCGCGCTTCTAAAGGTTTCGCCCGAAATGTTTTATACCGGAAGGACCGCGCTTAAAATGAATTTGGCCGGTGCGCGCCTCGATGAAATCGAGATCTGCGGAAATAAATTAGAAGACTTCAATATAACCGATTTCAAACTGCCGCGTAAAATAGAAAACATCCAGTGGCCTATCTTCGACAGCCTCAGGCAGGCGCTGCGCAAGTTCAGTCTTTCGGAGCCTTATTACAGCCGCGATAAATGCAAATTCTGCGCAATATGTTTTAATGTCTGCCCGGCCGGCGCGATAAAATACAATGCCGGCCAAAAAATAGAATTCGATCTGAAAAAATGCGTTCGCTGCTTCTGCTGCCAGGAATTGTGCCCCTGCGGGGCGATCGTAATAAAAGAAAGCGCTTTCGATAAAATAAGAAATTATTTCAACCGGTAAAGCGATAAGAGTTAAAGAGTTATAGAGTTATAGGATTATAAGGTTATAAGGTTATAAGGCAAAGCGAGGTTAATAATGGAAAATAAAAACGATTTTAATTTTTCACGGCGACTATCTCTACACTTTAATATAAATTTGGAATTACCGTCTTTATCTTTATCTTTATCTTTATTTTTAGTTCTTATCACTTCATTTTTACTGCTTACGCCTTTAGCTGAAAAAACGATTTTTATGCGCGGTTTATCCGCAGCCGAAACTACCGCGGCACCTGAATTCACAATGAACGACGAAGCAATATGCGGCGATTATATATATAAAATAACCTCATGTTCGCTCAATAAACAGGAAGCTAAAAACGATTCCTTATTAATAACCCTTTCGGTCAGAAATACAGGACCCGACAGCGGCCCTTTTCCGCCACTATCGCTCATAGACGCTTCGTCTAAAAAAGAAATAGCCCCCGACGAAAAATTACCGAAGCTCAACGCGGGATCAGCGCTCATCGTCAACCTGAATTTCAGCGTCGCTAAAAAAGCCTCTTATTTCTTAAAAGTGAGCGGCGACGCTGAAGGCTATCTCAACGCGCATATCAATTTAAACGCCGAAGTATCCGATCCTAAAAACGAGCTTCTGCGGGCGGCCGCGGACGGCGACGCTCAAAAAATCCGCGAATTGATTAAAAAAGGCGCTAACGTCAACGCCATAAACTCGAAAAAAGAAACGGCGCTGATGCTCGCGGCTAAAAGCGGCAGCAGCAGGGCTGTTAAAGTGTTACTGGACAGCAAAGCCAATTATAAAGTCTCCAACTTAGACGACGAACACGCGCTTTACTACGCCATAGATTCGGGCGACTATGAAACCGTCAAAATCCTTCTGGAAAAAGGATCGGACACCTATTACACCAATTACAGAGGTAAAACGCCTCTTATAGCGGCTAAAAGCAAGGGCGACGAAAAGATCATCGAATTAGTTAGAAAATATAGCAGCAGGGGTTATTAATATGAACAAACCTGAGACTGATAAATCAAATATTTTAGATTCAATAATAAAATATATCGACTCCAGCGCTTCTGAATTATTAAAATTTCGCGAGCACCTGCACGCTAATCCAGAACTTTCATGCGAAGAAGCCGAAACAAAAAAATATATAATATCCGAAATAATGAATATTCAAAATAATGAATATATGAAAATTTTCGATTTTGACGATACTTTCGGCTTCTGGGTAGATGTAATTTTTAAAAACGATATTTACGCGTCAGGCGCCGTGGCGCTTCGCGCCGACATGGACGCGCTGCCGGTCGTCGAAGAAACCGGTCTTTCCTTCCACTCTAAAACACCCGGAAAAATGCATGCATGCGGGCACGACGCTCATATGACTGCGCTTTACGGCGCGTTTATGGCGGTAATTAATAATTACGAAATAATGAAAAAAAACTCGAAAGTTTCGGCGCTGCGTTTTATCTTCCAGGCATCTGAAGAAAAATCGCCCGGCGGCGCCGTAGCGCTTATAAGTCACGGCGTTATGAACGGCGTTAAAATGGCCTTCGGACTGCATGTTATGCCGAACCTTCCCTCCGGCGCGGCCGGCCTTATGGAAGGAGCGGTAATGGCCGCGGTGGACGAATTCGAACTCGAGCTGTCCGGCCGGGGCGGGCATGGCGCCAAACCTGACGAAGCGGACGATCTTCTCCTTTTGTCCGCCGAAATTATATCGGGGGCGCAAAAGATCGTATCGCGCGGCATAAGCCCTTTTACGCCGGCTGTTATAAGTTTCTGTACGCTCCATTCGGGAAGCGCGCGTAACATACTTCCGGCGCGCGCGAATATGTCGGGTACTATAAGAAGTTTAGAGCCGGCCGTAAGAACGCTTCTAAAAGAAAAACTCGAAAATATAATCAAGTGTAAATGCGCCGAATTCGGCACGCAATACGCTCTTAAATTCATAGACGGGTATCCGGTTACGATAAACGCTAAAAGCGCAGTTGAAATATTTTTGCCGGCCTGCCAAAAAATACTGGGCGCCGGTAATGTTTTAAGCGAAGCGGACCGCTCCATGGGAAGTGAAGATTTTTCATATTACGCGTTAAAAGCGCCGTCAGCATTCGTTTTTTTCGGCTGCGGCAATAAAAGCGCCGCGCAGAATTACCCGCTGCACCATCCCAAATTCAACGTCGGCGACAAAGATATAATAAACGCCGTCAAGATTTTCGGCGCGCTTTGCGCTGGATTTTGCGAATAAAATAAATTACATTAAATTAAATTACATTACCGGCGAAGGTTATCCGCTATAGTTTTTTTATCGCTTCGATAATAACGTCGGGTTTATTCGAAGTAATGCCGTCGAGACCGTATAGCTTTAAAACGGCGGCGCGACGAGGCTCGTCGAGCGTCCATACATAAAATTTAAGCCCGGCCGATTTAGTTTTTTTGATATAATCGGCCGAGGCTAATTTATGGTCTATGTCTATGCCGTCGAGATTATTAGCTGCGGCTATTTTAAGAGCATCCTCTATTTTAGCGCCTTCAAAAAATTTCGAACCTAAAATCCAATATGATTCAAAACGCGGCATTAAAACTTTAGAAAGCGCCGCGACATCGAGGCTGAAGCTGATAATCACGATACTCTCAGGGCGTTTTATATTTTCAAGCTGCGCGGGCAAAAATTCGAATATTTCGGCGCCGCATTTAATTTCTATAAATAATTTTTTATCTTCGGGCATAAGCGCTAAAACTTCTTCCAGCAGGGGAATCCTTTCATCTTTAAATTCAGGGGCTTTATGAGTGCCGACGTCTATATGTTTTAATTCATCGTAAGTTTTTTCGGAAATATTAAAATCGTACTTTCCGCCGCTGATGCGCTTAGTGTCTTTATCGTGAAAGACGGCTATTTTTTTATCTTTAGTAAGATGCACATCGATTTCGACTCCATCAACGCCCATAGCCAGAGCCGCCTTAATGGAAGAAATAGTGTTTTCCGGCGCGTAAAAAGCGGCGCCACGGTGTCCTATTACTTCGGCCGCTGAAGCGGCAGCGGGAAAAAACATGCCAAAGGCAAAAATCGAGAGCGCCATTAAAAAAATCAATGAAACCGGAATTATAATAGATGCTGTGAAATACTCTGCGGTAAAACATTTCAACCCTATAACAGGCGCTATATAATTTAAATTTTTCATAAAAACTCCTCGCTATATAATTTTATCTTTCACACTATAGTTTATCGAAACCTTTGAACCTCGATTTATTATCGTATAGCGGCGCGTAAGAAACGGCTTCAGTCGGACATATATTAATGCAGCGCAAACAATACATGCAGTGGCTGGTTCTAAGCGGATATCCGCCCGGCGCATCCATCTTAATTAAATTCATCGGGCAGGTTTTAGCGCACAGGCCGCACTTAACGCATTTTTCTTCGAGTATCCGGCTACCAAGATAATATTTCATTGAAGCATAAAGAAATTTTTCAACGAGGCCGCCCACGAATCGATCCATTCCGGGCGCCGTAGAAAACGCGGCAGGCGTAATATCTTTTGCGACGGCTCCTTTAACCATATTAAGCGAATCTAAAAAAAATCTTATTTTCCTTTTTATCTTGGGCAGACGCCGGCTTAAATAAAAACGGCGAACGCCTTCGCCTGCAAGCCACTTCGGCGCGAGTGGAAGGAGCTCGGTATGAATTATGTGATCGTCGATATGCCCTATAACGCTAAAGCCTTTTTCCTCGAGAGAACGCCTTATATTTTGCGCAAACCAGACCGGGCCTTCCATGTGAGTGGCGAAAGTAAAAACTTTTCTGCCGTCGAGCGGTTTAAGCATTTTAATAAAACTCGAAAAAACCGCTGGCGGCTCAAAAAAATAAACAGGACAACCGAAACCGATTATATCGAAATTCGACATATACTTATCTAAATCATCAAAAGTCTTTTTCAATGAGGCTTTTTCAATGAGGGTTCCCGCGCCGGGGGAGAGTGCGGCGGATATATCGACGGCGGAAACGGAGACATTATCGACGGAGGCGTCAGCAGAAACTTGGACTGAGGCGGCTGATGCGAGTTTAACCTCGAGCGGCAGGCGGTTTTCCGCTTCGTTTATATAACGGGGGATAAGCGGTTCGGCGCGCCATATTTCACCCGTGTTAAAATGCTTTTCGATATCCATAAGATCGCAGCGGTGGCCGCGCGCGTTAATCGAACGGGCTAAAAGCTCAGCGTAATAAGCGGTATTGCCAGTCGCCGAAAAATAAAGCAAAAGTATATTCATATATCATCATTTCCTTATATACAAAATTAAGCGTACCGCCTCAAAGCCCTAATTCTTTACTGACAGCCTGCATGGCTTTGAGCGCCTCGCCGATAAATTCATCGAGCGGTATTCCCATCTTTTCGACGGCCCTTATTCTTTCACGGTTGGCGCCGGCCGCGAAGCGTTTTTCATTAAAACGCTTGAGTATGAATTCCTTATCGATCGAAGCGAGTTTTTTATCGGGATGAATCAGCGCGCCGGCCACTATAAGACCCGTTACCTGATCGGCCGAATAAAGCATTTTCGACATTTCATCGCCGGCCGGTTCGTCTTTCGGATGATTGGATACGGCCTCTATTATTTTATCTGAAAAACCGTTATTTTTAAGTATTTCCGCGCTTTTTTTACCGTGCAGCCCCGGACAGTCTTTAGTCATCTCCACGTCGATATCATGCACAAGCCCCGCCGTAGCCCATTCTTGCGTATCGCCGTTAAAGCGCGGGGCAAAATGCTCCATCACGGTTTCCGCTGCGAGCATATGCTTAATTAAATTATTATTTTTAACATATTTTTTCACAAGATTTAAAACTTCTTCCCTCTGCATTTTACCTCCGATTATATCGCGATATTTTTTAATTATAAATTTAATTATATCTAAATTATGTTAATTACATTTTTTAATATATGGTTTTTAATCGATTGAATATTTTTTCATTTTGCGCCACAGCGTTGAATAATCTATTTTTAAAAAACGCGCGGCGCTTTTTTTATCGCCTTTAAATCTTTCAAGCGCGCTTACCAGCGACAATTTTTCGGCGTTGCCGACGGCTTTATCGAGGGTTACGCATGACAGAATGGCTTTTTCAGAGCGCGGCGCCAACTGCATCTGCGTGATAAAACTGCGGCATTCAGCCGGAAGATGCTCCGGCAGAAGTTTTCCATCGCGGCAGAATATAAAAGCGTATTCGAGTATATTTTCGAGTTCGCGCACGTTGCCCGGAAAATCATAAACCGCGAAAAATTTAAGAACTTTTTCGGAAATATCTATTATTTTATTATTTTTAACGCCGTTTAAATTATTAATGAAATGGCGCGCCAGAACTTCGATATCTTCGCGGCGCTCCGCGAGCGACGGTATTTTAATATTAACGATTTTAAGCCTGTAATAAAGATCTTCGCGAAATTTTTCACGCCTGACCATCACGTTCAAATCCTTATTGGTGGCCGCTATTATACGCACGTCGGCCTTTCGGGTTACTACGGCGCCGAGCGGCTCGTACCGCTTTTCTTCGATAACGCGCAGCAGCTTTACCTGAAGATGAAACGGCATTTCAGCTATCTCGTCTAAAAATATAGTGCCGCCTTCCGCTAAGGCGAAACGGCCCGGTTTATCCTTTTTAGCATCGGTGAAAGCGCCCTTTTCATATCCGAATAATTCGGATTCAAGAAGCGTATCGGGCAGGGCGCCGCAGTTGACTGTGACGAAAGGCTTTTTAGAACGTTCGGAAAGATTGTGGAGAGTTTTTGCGACCAGACTCTTTCCCGAGCCGGAGGGGCCTTCGATGAGTACATTGCAATCGCTTTCGGAAATATCGGGCAGAATATTAAAAAGCGTTTTCATATACTCGCTTTTACCGACTATATCGTAGTGTGAGTATTTTCCGTCAAGCTCTTTTTTCAAATTCTCGATACCGGAAATATCTTTAAATATTTCAATGCCGCCGGCAATTTTTCCTTTTTCATCAAATAACGGGCCCGCCGTGACGCAAATCGGCAATTTCTTTTTCAGCGCCGTTTTTATTTCAATTCTAACCCCGCCTACCTGCTTTTCTTTTTTCATGGCTTCTTTTAAAGGACAGGCGGTCTTACAGATGGAAGTGTTGAAAATGTCAAGACAGTTTCTGCCGAGCGCGTCTTTTTGCTTCACGCCCGTAATGATTTCAGCGGCGCGATTGAATGAGGTTATTTTAAAATTATTATCGACGCTGAATATACCGTCTTCAATAAAATCGAGGACCTGGTTAATATCCATAGGACTCACTTCCATTAATTACATGCTGACTTTGCGAAATAATTTTTTTAAAACTTTAAAATAAATTAAAAATATCTTGAAATTTTACTCCAACTATTATATCATAATAAAACTGGCATTGCAATACTGCAATTATTGCGCAAATGCAATTTTTTCGATAACGCAATATTTATTTTTTACATTTTATGCCGCGCCGTATTACTCCATGAAATAATAGCGATGCTTTATTAATTCATCTATCGGTCAGTGCTTTTATTTTTTAATTACGGCGGCACGTCCAATCTATCCAAAGGCGGTGTTATATGCTAAAAACCCACGGCAACTGGTTATGAAGCCGGGTTACTAAAAACTTCGGCGAAGTTTCGAGATATATGCCTGCATATACGCCTTTTTCAAATATTACTCATAATTAAATCTACGGCATTTTACCGTCGTTTTTTACGGTTGCCTTCAACTTACCTGTTTTATTTTTCAAAACACGGCCTGTTGAATTATATAATATTTTTAGACGCGTATAATATATTTTACAAAAAAAATCAGGCATACTTTTTGCTTTTATAAATGAACGTCAATAACCTGAACTTGAATTGTTTTTAATTTTAGCGCATATTGCCTTAAAGCTTATTGCCTTAAAATTAAATTAAAATTCTATATGGTTTTATATTAAATTTAACGGGAGGTATAAATGCTCAGAAAATTAGAAAACTATTATAAACCTTCATCACTGCAGGAAGCCCTGCGCCTCGCGGATGAAAACACCGAAGGCGCGAAGTTGATCGCCGGCGGCACGGCCGTTATGGCGGCAAAAAACAACGAAGTGAAAACTCTCATCGACATCAAAAATACCGGGACGGATAAAATAATAAAAGATGAAAACGGCGTCAGGGCGGGCGCAACCGTAACAATAGCCAGCCTTCTCGAATCGAATGAAATAAAAAACTATTGCGGCGGGCTTATTTATGAGGCCGCCTATTATATCGCAAGCACCCCTCTTAGAAATATGATAACTTTAGGCGGTAATATAATCCAGACCTTTCCGTGGTCGGACCTTCCGGCCGCCCTTCTTTTATGCGGCGCCGAACTCAGCGTTGCCTCTAAAAACAATATCAGAAAATTATCATATATTAACGCCGTCAAAAAACATCCGAGTCTGGCAATTTCTAAAAACGAAATAGTCACCGAAGTTTTATTTCCTGATCTTACCAGTTATACGGGTAAATTCACTAAATTTTCACAGACTAATTTTGATTACGCCATATTAGACGCCGGAGTGATCGCTAAAATAAAAGACGGCGCATTCGAAGATATCCGTTTCGCGGTAAGCGCCGCTGGAAGCCTGCCACAGCTATTAAGCGAATCGGCGGCGCTTTTAAAAGGCGCGCCGGCAGACGATAAAGGCGCCGCCGCAAAAGCCGCCCGTCATGCCGCTTCAGAAACGATATTCACAAACGATAAAAGGGTGTCGATCGAATATAAAAAAGAAATACTGCCCGCGTTATTCGAGCGCCTCATAGAACGCGTCGTTAAAGAAAACAAAGGAGGCAATTAAGATTATGAAAACAATAGAGATCAAATTAAAAATAAATAACGAAGATAAAATATTAAGAGTAAAAATAAACGAGCGCCTCGTGGACGCCTTGAGGGCGGCCGGCTATAAAGGCATTAAAAAGGGCTGCTACGAAGGAAGCTGCGGCGCCTGCACGGTGCTTGTAAACGGCAGGCCGATGAATTCATGCATGATACCCGCCGCATCGGCCGACGGCTTTGAAATAACCACCATCGAAGGTTTAGGCGAAAGCGATAATCTTCATCCGCTCCAGGAATCCATACTCGAAACAGGCGGCGTTCAATGCGGCTACTGCACACCCGGTTTTTTAATTTCATCTTACGCCCTTTTAAAATCGAATCCCGATCCAAATATGGATGAAATAAAAAGAGCGACCGACGGCAATCTCTGCCGCTGCACAGGATATGTAAAAAAACTCGAAGCAGTCGAGCGCGCCGCGAAAAAGATGAGAGGTGATAAATAATATGAAAGATAAAAAAACAATTAAAAATGCGCCGGCCGATAAATTTGAAAGCGGCGCGCCTTTAGAGCATAAAGATAATTTCAAAATAGTCAACAGCAGTATTAAAAAAGTCGAAGGCCCCGGGCTTGTCACCGGCAAACCCATGTTCACCGACGATTTTGAATTTCACGGAATGCTTTACGCTAAAATTTTAACGAGTCCTCACGCTCACGCGGAAATAATAAGCATCGATACGTCTAAAGCTGAAAAATTACCTGGCGTGAAAGCCGTTCTCACGCATAAAGACCTGCCGCGCATAATTCACACCACGGCCGGGCAGGGATATCCCGAACCGTCGCCTTACGACAGCTTCACTCTGGATAAAAAAGTGCGCTTCGTGGGCGACCGCGTAGCCGCCGTGGCGGCTGAAACGCTGGAATTAGCCGAAGAAGCGTTAGAATTGATTAAAGTTGAATATAAAATATTAGAAGCGGTTTTAGACCCGCTTAAAGCCCGCGCAAAGGGCGCGCCGGTCATTCACGACGAAGACGAAGCCCGAATGATAATACCGCTTGCCTACGATAAAAACACCAATCTCGCCGCGCACGCCGAAATGAGCGAAGGCGACGTCGAAGCGGCGCTTAAAAATTCCGAGCGCGTTTTCGAACATACTTACGAATCCCACTACGCCCAGCATTGCCCGATGGAACCGCATGTGTGCATAACGCATTTAGACCCCAACGACAGGCTTAATATCATAACCAGCACCCAGGTGCCGTTTCATACAAGACGCATAGTGGGACAGGCTCTCGATATACCGGTAAAGCGCATCCGCGTTATCAAGCCGCGCATCGGCGGCGGCTTCGGCGGCAAGCAGGAAATGCTTATCGAAGATATCTGCGCCGCGCTGACGATGAAAACTAAAAAACCCGTCAGGCTCGAATATAGCCGCCACGAAGAATTTATGAGCGCGCGCACGCGTCATCCGCAACATATCGAACTTCGCACCGGAATGAACAAAAATGGAGACCTTACCGCAATAGACGTAAATATCATAATGAACACGGGCGCCTATGGCTCCGCCGCGCTTACGGTTCTTTGCAACTCGGCCAGCAAAGTTTTGCCGCTGTTTAATAAAGTAAAAGATATCCGCTTCTACGGCGATTCCGTTTACACCAATCTTCCCGTCGGCGGCGCCTATCGCGGCTATGGCGCGACGCAAACATACCACGCTATCGGCCAGCAAGTCGATATAATGTGCCGTGAAATGGGTATCGACATAATCAAATTCTACAAAAAACATCACATCAAAGAAGGCGAAGGCTCACCGGTATTTCAGAAGATGGGCGAAGGCAAAGAAGGCGTCGAAATGAAAATCGGTTCCTGCGGCCTCGAAAAATGCATCGATATCGGCGTTAAAGAATTCGGCTGGTACGATAAATTCAACAAAAAGCGCGTTGAAGGCGACTGGCATTACGGCGCGGGCATGGTATGCCTCATGCAGGGCTCGAGTATTCCCGAAATAGACATGGGCGCAGCCTACATGAAAATAAACGATGATGGATCGTTCAACTTATCATTAGGCGCGACAGACCTCGGCACCGGAAGCGACACCATATTCGCGCAGATGGCGGCCGAAATTCTCACCGTACAGCCCGCCGATATAATAGTTTATTCCTCGGATACCGATATGACGCCATTTGATGTCGGCGCATACGCTTCTTCGACTACTTATCTTTCAGGAGGCGCGGTTATCAAGACAGCGGAAAAAATAAAAGCTAAAATTTCAAAAGTCGCCTGCGAAATGATGAAAACTACGGAAGACGACCTGAGGTTTAAAAATGGAATCGTATATAGCGCTTCTAAAAAAGAGAAGGTATCGTTTAAAGATATCGCGTATTATACGCTTTACGAAAAGAACCAATTCCAGATCGACGCTTCGGCTTCGCATATAACGCACAAATCGCCGCCGCCTTTTTCAGCGCATTTTGTGTATGTAGCCGTCGATATCAGAACCGGGTTCGTAAAACCACTCGAATACCTTAACGTGACCGACTGTGGAACGGCCATAAACCCGAAATTCGCCGAAGGCCAGTGCGAAGGCGCGGTTTTAAACGGCATCAGTTTCGCTCTGAGCGAAGAATTCATATTCGATAAAAAAGGAAGGCTGTTAAATACATCGTTTAATGATTACAAGATATTTAACGCCGTCGATATGCCGGCCGTCAAAACAATACTCGTTCCAACTTATGAAGAAAGCGGACCTTTCGGAGCGAAGAGCGTTTCAGAAATAGGCATTAACGGAGCGCTGCCTGCTATCGGCAACGCGATTTTCGACGCCGCGGGAGTTCGCATGTTTTCAGGGCCATACACGCCCAACCGTGTTCTGGCTGAAATAAAAAAGAAGATGAAAAAGTAAAAAGGAATATTGCATGGAAAGAAAAATAACTGTAAAGATCGAATTTATGGGTTCCTAAAGTTTTCATGTTGATTGGCGGCGGTTAATAATAACCATTTAGACGCTCAAAATAATTAATCTCCTTTTGCTTTGAATAAAATTAAATAATATTTATCAAATGCAAAAGGAGATTTTAATAACTATAAAGCGTTACTCTAAAATTCTTCAATTTTAAAAACAGCGGAGACGAGCTAAGCATCCACCCCTGCGGCTTCTTCGGCCGCCCGCGGCGGAATCGAAGAAGGAACGACATCTGGATAGTACCACTTCATAAGCGTGCCGTATATCGTAAATGAAAACAAAACGCCGAAGGCCCATGAATTATTTACGATGCCGCCGCCGAATGTGGAAAAGCAGAGATCGACAACAAACGGCGTTACAGATAAAGCGTATGAAACATAAGCGATAAAATTCACGCCGCCGCTATAATTATAAAGTTTTGATTTATCGGAATAAAGGTCGTAGAGGCTTAAATGCTGTCTTCTGATAAAGTAATAATCGGCTATATAAAGCCCGGTAAGCGGCCCTAAAAACGATCCATAAGTTCCAAGCCAATTGAAAATATAACCGGTCGGCTCGGCATAGAGCTTCCAG
Organism: bacterium UBP16_UBA6123; assembly: GCA_002423385.1. Lineage (GTDB taxonomy): Bacteria > Muiribacteriota > UBA9980 > UBA9980 > UBA9980 > UBA9980. Next base: position 34,775 of record DIVV01000135.1, on the reverse strand, counting down.
GGCATTATTATCAGGCCGACAAAACCGGTTATTAAAACGCCGTATCTGTAAGGAATATTTTTAGGGCTGAGATTTGAAAAAATATTAGACGGCCCGACCACGTTCGCCGCTATGTTAGTGGTTATAATCGCGACGAAAACTAAGACGCCACCCAGAAGGCTCAGCCACGGCATCTTAAAAGCGACGACCGTATAGACGGGATTCCATATCATCTGATTGAAGGCGATTATGGAACCGAGCGTGCCGAAAACGCCCACCATCGAGAAAAAAGCCATTGCCGGCGGAAGGCCGATAAGCTGCCCGAGCGCCTGATCTTTTTGAGTGGAGGCGAATCGGGTAAAATCGGATATATTAAGCGCGAGCGGCGCCCAGTAAGATATCATCGCGTTAAGCGAAGGCAGAAAAAGTTCTTTAAAAGGCCTTGCCGCGACCGGGCGGCCGAGATCGATCCTGTCGCCGGCTTCAAGCAGCGCCGAAAGCGAGCCGGCCTGATAAATCGCCCAGGTAGCTATTGATACGCCTATAGCCACTAAGATCGGCACGCAATATATTTCGATGGCCTTGACGGCTTCGTGTCCCCTGTAGGCGATAGCAAGATTAGACATTAAAAACAATAAAAATATTATAAATTTAGCTTTCGGGTATAATAGTAAAGACGGAAAAAAACCGGCGAAAGCGATATACATGAATTCTCCGCCAATCCAGCAGTTGATTCCGAACCAGCCGCAGGCGACGCCGGCGCGTAAAAGCAGGGGCAGATGAGCGCCTTTTTTTCCGAAAGACGCCCGGCAGAAAACCGGATACGATATTCCATATTTAGTGCCGGCTGCCGCAATTAAAATCATCGGTATCAAAACTATTATATTTCCGAGAAATATCGTAAAAACGGCCTCGCGCCAGTTCATTCCGCTGGTGATAAGCCCCGATGAAAGAGTATATGTGGGAATACATATACTCATTCCGGCCCACAGCGAAGCTATATGTCTTCTGCTCCATGTGCGTTCGGCTATGCTTACCGGTTTTAGATCTTCGCTGTATAAGGAATTATTTCTTATATTGTCGCCGGAATCGTCAATCAATTCGACGAGCCCGTCTTTTTCAATTTGATAACTCATTTATCAATCCTTTATTTTTTTAAAAAATTATTATATCACATAGCCGATAAAAATACACTTGTTTTTTATTATTTATTTTTCCACGAATATATTTGTTTGCGATACAACTTGATTGGCTGATTATAATAATATTTAAATAATATTTATATGAAGTTTATCAAAGACTGAGACGAACCCGTTATTTACGTCGCCGGAAGATAAATATCATGCCTGAAATATATCGATATTTTTAATCGGCTTTACATATAACCGCTTGCCGTCAGTTTCGGCTTTAAGAATAAATCCCATCTTTAAAAGGTAGCTTTGATGCTTTAAAGTTCCAGTTTCTGCGCAGAATTTATTATATCCAAGATGGGCAAAATATTTTTCATTTTCACAATAAATATAACTGCCGATTTTAAAATCGCGGTATTCCGGGACGGCAAAGTCCATAATCACCATCAGCGAACCGTCTTCAAGTTTTTTTCCGATAAATATTCCCGCGGTCATCATATTTCTTAAAATATAAAAACTGACGGTATTTTCATCCTCACAGCAGTTAAAATTAAAATCTGGAAAGTAATATTTTATATCGCTTTTATAAAAGCTCAAAAATCTTTTCAGATAAGTATCGCCTTTTTTAATTTCGAGCACCTGAAAATATTCTTTGCCAGTATAGATCCTGTAAAGATAATAAATATCGATAACGGCTATTGCGGCGTTAGAAAGACACACTGGAAGCGAACCGATCGAATAACCGTACGCGCAGAACATAGCGGCGCCCGAAAGATTCACCCAGCGCAGCTTTATAATAGAGCTCATCAAAAGCGATACCACTATAATAAAAGACGCCGAATAGCCGAGCCATTCAAGATAAGATATATTTAAAAACACTTAAAACCTCTGTTCTGATAAATAAAACGCGCGCCAGACGGTTTAGCGCGAAGGCGCCGCGAAAGAAGGCGTTATATTATCTTTATTGGCCGGATCGGTGAGACGCGTCTGAGCGGAGCCGTCCGAATTCATAATATACACCTGAGTGTAATTGCTGTCACCAGCGCGGCTTTCAGCGAAGACGATCTTCGAGCCGTCGGGCGACCATGAATATTTAGCCGAAAAAGAATCTATGCTGCCCGAGCTAAGTTCCTGCTGGCTCAAACCGTTTGCGTCCATTACGTAAATAGTATATACGCTGCCCATTTCGACGCTGCGGTTGCAGCCGAAAACGATTTTTGTGCCGTCGGGCGAGAAAGCCGGTCCCATATTCATTCCAACATTGTACGATAATTGATGTAAAGTCGAGGAAGCGACATTTATATAATAAATATTTGAACTAGTAGGATAAAAGCCCGTCACCAGAATTTTTGTGCCATCAGGCGACCAGCACGGCTGGCCTAAACGGTCCATGCTTCCGGAAAGCGTTATATTTATTTTATTCTGGGCCGAACCATCGGAATTCATAGTCCAGACTTCGGCCATCGACTTTGAAAACGCAAATTTCGTTCCGTCGGCCGACCATGCCGGCCAACTGCTCAAACCGTCTGTGGTAAGCTGTTTTACATTCGAACCGTCAATATTCATTACATAAATATCATAAACGCCCGCGCTCGATTCGAGCACGTAAGCCACTTTAGAGCCGTCGGGCGAAATCGCGGGACTATGAACGGCGGTCTGATGATTTGAAATTTTTGTCTGCGCCGCGCCGCTTGCGCTCATCGTAAATATTTCATTTCTTCCATTCCTGTTTGAAACGAAAGCGATTACCGCTTCGGCCGGCGGAGTTCCGACTACAACCGATGCACCGTCATAATTAAGCGGAAGTTCTTCAGTCATGTTGATAAAATAAGATTCAGAGGCTTTCATAACCGGATCTACCGTATCTAATTTTTCGATGATACCCGAGGCGTTTCTTACTACCTGAATAAAAGTGCCTGCGGCTGCGCTCCACTTATACATTCCCTTTATTTTCGGCTGACGCGTCATTAATTGGCTGAATGTAACGGTTTCTGGCATTTTTGAAAAACCGGCGAGATTAAAGCCGGATTTCAGCGAAATATTTCCTATCGTTGAAAGCGCTGCGCCATCAACGTTTATTGTAACATCCAGCGCGGAAGAATTTTTAATTATATAACCCTTGCCGGCTCCCAGAGAAACGAGCGTACCATCCGATACGCTTAAAAAACTTCCAGCAGCCGCGCTGTATAAATAAATATCTTCTATCGCGATGTTTAAAGATTTAAAATCCGCCGGTAAAAGCGTAACGGCTTGCGTAAAACTGATAAAATTGAACCCGGGTTTTAAAATCATCTGCTGGGCCGCCCCGGCGTATGAAAAAGAAAGCAGTGTCACAAGAAATATAACAACTGCAAGCAATTTGGAAAATAAACTTTTTGATTTTTTAATTTTTATCACGACAACACCTCAAATTTAATTTTTTTTTATTTTCATTTTTATATACAGGGGGCATACCAGTGTGTTTCAGCCGAGACGATCGCAAACATTAACGGGGCGCATACATAAGCACGCACCCTGCACGAAATTATCATCGAAAAATAAAAAACCCGAACCTTCATTTCGATAAGCGGTTAAAAATATTAACATTTTAAATATTTTTAACCGCTATTTCAAAATAAATTCGAGCGTGTTCATATAAACTATGCAAGTTGATCCGCCGGTTATTCTATAATAATTTTAACCGTTTGTCAAATACTCTTTAGAATACTCTTTAGAAAATTGATTAATTTTGCAAAATATAGTATAATTGTTCTGTAATTATTTTTTGCACAAACTATTACATCCATATAATTGTGATTACGGTTTTTATACAGGAGGTTAACGATGAGCGAAGAAAACGTTAAGCTTATGTTTGAAAAAATAGAAAAAGTCGAAGATATGAAAAAAAGATTCACGGAATTTATGCAGTCGCACCAGAGCGGAGCGAAAGAGCCGCTGCCCGACAAAATAGTCGAGTTTGCAAGAACCGCCGGATTCATTTTTTCTAAGGAAGACCTTGCGAGCACCTGCGCCGAACTTTCCGATGAAGAACTCGAAAAAGTTACCGGCGGCGTTTATAATCTGGGCACCATAAATTGGGGATGGCTGCTTAATAATAAATTTTAGTAGAAACCTGCTTTTCGCCAGTTGAAATCAGCGCAAAAATTATTAATAACACTAACGAACAACAACCTGTACTTTTTAAAAAAATAACAAAATAGTTTATAAATAAAATTAAAAAGGGGTATAGTATGAAAAAATCCATTTTATCGTTCACTACGACATTAGCTGTCATTGCCGCGTTTATCTTCGTCAGTCACGCTCCGGCGTTTGCCGGAGAAGCCGTTTATAATTTTAACGCGCCGAAGCTGGTTAAATCGGGTAATTATTACGAAATTTCACACGGCGATCTGCCGCTTTCAATCGAGCCCGGAATGCCCGCGCTTCCTTTCAGACCGGTATCTATCGTTCTTCCACAGGGTTTTGAAGCCGTAAACGTAAAAATTACGCCTTTTAACCTGACCGAGGTAAAGGGCAAATATTTTTTAAAACCGGTTGCGCATAACATACCGCTTTCATTCGAAAAGCAGGCGATCGAAAAAAGAAAACGCGAAGTTTTACTAAACGGCGGCCGATCGCCGATATTTGAATATAAATACAGCGGAGTGTATCCAGCCAGCGTTATGTCGAATTTGTCCATGCAGAATGCGCGCGGCTATAAAATATTAGTTTTAAACATCAATCCCGTTTCATATCAGGCCGAATCGCGCAAGATATTTTACTACACCAGAGCCATTCTCACATACGATCTCAAACCCTCTAAAAAAAGCGCCGATAAGGCAATTGTCCGCGATATTCAAAGCGACCGCGAATACGTTAAATCTTTAGTAGATAATCCTGAAGCGATATACGGCTATAAAGCGCTTAAAATAAATAAAAACGGCGCCTGCGATTACCTTATCGTCACTTCTAAAGAGCTTGCCGCTTCGGGCGAGGAGTATAATTTTGATAAATTCATGAAGTTTTTAAACGGCAAAGGATTAAAAACGGATATCGCGCTTATCGAAGACATACTCGCCTCCGAAACCGGCCGCGATGACGCGGATAAGTTGAGAAGTTACCTCAGAAAGCGTTACAACGAAAGCGGCGTTAAATTCGTTCTTTTAGCGGGCGGCAGCCTCGATGCCAAACCCGTAATTCCTACCAGGAAACTTCACGCGGCGTTTAAATGGGAAAAAGACTCTTTCGACCAGCTTCTTCCCGGCGATATTTATTACTGCAATCTCGACGGCTCCTTCGATGAAAATAAAGACGACATATACGGCGATATTAACGACGGCCCCGGCGGCTCGGATATCGATATGTTCTCAGAACTCTTCATAGGAAGGGTGCCGGCCGAAACCACCGCGGCCTTAGCTAATTTCCTGAAAAAAAATATCGCCGCTTACGCATACTTCGAAAGCGAAAGCAAAGGCGCATTTTTCTGCGGTGAAAACTTATTTCCAGGCATCTGGGGAAAATCGTATATGAAAGAAATCGAAAATGGCTCCCCTGCACACGGTTTCACGACAGTCGGCTATCCTGCCGGCTATCCGCGCACCTACCTTTTCGATCAGGATAAAAGATGGTCTTCAACCGACATAATAAACGCCATAAACAAAGGAATTTACATACTCAACCATATCGGCCATTCCAGCGTTACCAGCAGTATGCGCCTTAGCTCGTCGAGCATAGGCCGGCTTACCAACGCTTCCTACTACCTGCTTTATACTCAGGGCTGCTACTGCGGGCGATTCACCGACCGAAACTGCATACTCTCCGCTCATGTAACCTCACCCGCCGGCGCTTACGCGGTTATCGGCAACTCGTCTTACGGCCTCGGCCCGGAAGATCCAGACCCGGACGCATCGGTTTCGTGCCGCGGCGCTTCTCAGTACTTTCACCGCCAGTTCACCAACACGCTTTTTTCCGCGGGTAAAAACCGTCTGGGCGAAGCTAATCAAGCGTCCAAAGAAGCCAACATTAAATTTATGGGCCATGGAACGACGCGCTGGGTATTTTTTGAACTCAACCTTCTCGGCGATCCTTATTTACCGATCAAGGTAAAGTAAATTTTCAAAATATACGCGGGCTGGTTTCTTTACTGGCCATCGCTAATTTTAAAAGTGTGGAGGCCTGTCTTGAAAACTATACCAGGATTTTTAATTCTTCCGGCGGCTATATTTTCTCTGGTGATATTGCTGAATTCGTGCGTTTATTCCCAGGCAAATGATGGAGTCCCCGGCGCGCAGCTTTTAACCGATGAAAACAAAAAAAAGATTGAAACAGTCATAGATAAATACGTTGACGAAGTCAAAACACCTGCGGCGCTTGTCGGAATTTATACTCCGGGCGGCGAGCAGGTCATCCTCAGAGGAAAATCGGATGTAAAGACGGGAACAGCCGCCATGGCAACCGACAGGTTCCGCATCGCGAGCCTTACAAAGACTTTCACGGCTACGCTGCTGCTTAAACTCGTCGAGGATAAAAAAATAGGGCTTGAAGATAAACTCGGCAAATTTTATCCGAACGTTAAAAATGCCGACAAAATAACCATCAGACAACTCATCAACCATACCAGCGGAATTTACAGTTATACCGGAATAAAAGAATTTCACGACCTGGCGATTACCGACCCGCTCAAAAAATGGACATACAATGATCTATTGGCGCTGGTGGCGGATCACGAACCTTACTGCGAGCCGGGGCAGGGGTTCAATTATTCAAACACCAACTACATGATAATGGGGATGCTCATCGAAAAACTTTCGGGCAAAAAATATGACGAATTTTTGCAGGAAAAGATATGCGCCCCTCTCGGCATGATCAGCACATACTACGCGACCACGCCCGAGATCTCCGGTAATTTTTATCACGGCTACCACGACTCCGTCGACGTTTCGCTGCTCGATCCTTCCGGCCCTAACGCCGCCGGCGCGATAATATCCACTTTGCAGGACTTGAAAAAATGGAATGAAGCGCTGGCTGAAGGAAAACTTCTTTCGAAAAACATGCAGGAAGAACGCCTGAAATTCGTCGTCAAAGAGAAAAGCCCGGCCGCCGGATACGGGCTCGGCATCATCGCCAAAGGCTCTTTTCTTGGTCATACCGGCGGCATCAGCGGCTATAACCTCGACATGTTTTATCACCCCGGGACAAAAACTTCGATCATAATAATGTTCACCCTCGATCCTGAGAACGCGAAATCAGCGCCTGACAGGGCGCTGGCTGATATCGCGGAAATTCTTCTGCCGGGCGAGATCAACAGTCCCGTGGCCGCATCGCAAACGATAAAATAAAATAGCTGATAAAGCGTCCTTATGGCGCCTGTATCGGGAAAAGTCGGCCCGCCTTCCGGTATGGTGGTGTCGAAAAGTTTCATCATTGTTTCAGGAGTAAATTTTCCTTTGTTATCCAGCGAGTGTTTCAAGAGGTTGCAGCGGCGATCGATGGTGCAGCCGTATTTTTCGCCTGCCTCGAAGGACGGCATGTTCTGCCATGAAGGATCAAGAAAAAAGAAGAGCCGCGAAGAATAACACAGATAGAATATTAAAGTAATTTGCCATAATAACCTCCCATGAATTTTGAATTTTATGCGACCTTATTGACTTTAACAAAAAAACGCTCCGAGACGCGCTTACTCGCCCGCATCGAGCTCCACTGGCTCATTTGCCGATTTAGAATGCGTTTCAATAACTTTTCTTTTATTGATTATATAAATTTCTATTTTATAAAAAATAACCGTCACCAGAAGTCCGGCGAGGCAGCCGCTCACCACGCAGCCCATTCTTTCGAGCGCGGAACGCCATGTATTTTTCTCATTTTCCTGTATTAGAACTATGGCTAGAGCCGCCAGGGCCGATCTTGACGCGCCGCCGAGCTTTATAAAAGTGGCGAGCAGTATCGTGGTTATTATCGCGACGAAAAGACTTATAAATTCAGGAGTATGAACTATAAAAACCGTCATGCCCACGGAGGCGCCGAGGATATTTGCTTTCATCCTGTCGAAGGCGAGGCGTATCGAGTCCGCGCTTTCGGGCGCGATGACTAAAAGGACTGAAACTATGCTCCAACTGAACTGATGATTCGGAAAGTACCTGTAAAACCCGTAACAGATCGAGGCGCCTAAAACGCATTTGAGAATATAAAATAAATAACTTAGATCTCTGACCGATTTTATAAAATCGATAAATAATAACTTGATTTTTCCCGGCAAGGCAACTTCTCCTTCATCGATTAATAGACGATCCGTTATTTATAATCTAATCGCTATTGATTATATCAGACGCATTATAAAATATCAAGGTGTAATTTTATCCGTTATTTAAGAAAAATAAGACAAAACAAGCCTTTTCGAATAACATCAAACTTTAATTGTATTTTTCGGGTTAAATCGCACATAAAAATGAATTGACTTATTCATTGCGTGATATTATAATACTCACCGTTAATAATGACAAATACCGATTTAAAAGATATGCGGGGAGAGCTTATGAAAAAAAATCTTGCCTATGACGCCTATGAAGAACTTGCCGACCGCTACGCGGAGCTTATCGATAACAAGCCCCATAATGCTTACTACGACCGGCCGGCCGTTCAGTCACTTATAGGCCGCGTCGAGGGAATGAAAATACTCGATATCGGCTGCGGCCCCGGCGTATACGCCGAATGGCTCGCCGGGCGCGGAGCATCCGTCACGGCCGTTGACGCCAGCGATAAAATGATCGGGCACGCTAAAAAAAGGCTTAAAGGCAGGGCTGAAATTATAAAAGCCAATATGGAAGAGCCTCTCGATTTTTTCGGCGACGAAATTTTCGACGGTGTGTTGAGCGCGCTGGCGATCACTTATATAAAAGACCACGCCAGGCTCTTCGGCGAGATCAACCGTGTAACTAAAATGGGCGGATGGTTTGTTTTTTCAACCGAACACCCTTTCTTTTCATACAGATATTTCGGCATTAAAAATTATTTTGAAACCCGCCGCGTATCCTGTGACTGGGATGGTTTTGGCGGAAGCGTAAACATGCCGGGTTATTATCACAGCCTCGGCTCTATTTCAGGAGCTCTGAGCGCCAACGGCTTTGTTATCGAGAATATCCTCGAACCGAAACCCACCGATAAATTTAAGGAAGCGGACGGGCGCAGTTTTGAAAAACTGATGAAATTCCCGCTTTTTATATGCTTCAAGGCAAAAAAGACCGGGCACGCCAGATAATTTTAGAAAAAGATTTTATAGCGGCTGATTTCATATAATATAAACAACCTTTTAATATTCGGAATTTTCTGTTTTTTTATTTCTGTAATTCTCGTTTTTTTACCGTCGAATTATCGGCGTTAGAAGGCATATAAAGCGTCTGATGGGTCTGTTTAAGCCGGGCGGCTATTTCTATTTTCTGCGGGCACTTCCCCAGGCACTCGCCGCAGTTAACGCATGCCGAGGCTCTTTTATGAGGCGGCATGAACATATTATAACTGAGCCTTGCCGAATTAGTATTAGCATACATAAAGGTAGAATTATAAAGCGTGAAATTAAGCGGTATATCAACGCCTGCTTTACAGGGCAGGCAATATCCGCAGTTGGTGCAGGGCACTTTTATCAATTTTAAAAATTCTTCACGCGCCTTTTCTACCGCCCGGTGTTCGGCCTCCGTAAAAAAGCCGCCAGAGCGTGTTAACGGTCTTGAAGCGATCCCGGCGTTTTCCTCCAACTGCGCCAGCGTATTCATGCCGCTTAACGCCACCGCCGTTTCGGGCCGGTCCCACACGAAGCTCAGCGCCCAGTCGGCGGCGGTGCGGCCGGCAAAGCCTGAATTAAGTTCTTTATAAACGCTCTGTGGAAGATTGATAGCTAGGCTTCCGCCGCGAAGAGGCTCCATTACGATCACTCCGACGCCTTTTTCATGGGCGTATTGAAGGCCCTTTCCGCCCGCCTGAAAATTCTCGTCCATATAGTTAAATTGTATCTGACAAAATTCCCAATTATAGGCGTCTATTATTTCAACAAAGCTCTCGAAACGGTCATGAAACGAAAAACCTATATGGCCGATGCGGCCGTCGGCTCTGGCTTTTTCCATTTTTTTCACTATTTCGAGTTTCTGCGCCTTTTTCCAGGCCTCGCCGCCAAGGGCGTGTACTAAATAAAAATCTATATGATCGCGTCCGAGCCTTTTAAGCTGCTCTCCGAGATATTTATCGAAATCGCCGGTTTCGTTGCACAGCCACAGCGGAAGTTTAGTGGCTATTCTGGCGCCGCGCGCATAACTGCCGGAAAGCGCTTTACCCACTATAGTTTCACTTTCACCGTTATGATAAACATAGGCCGTATCGATGTAGTTTATGCCCATATCCACGCCTTTTCTAATTAAAGAAACCGCTGCGTTTTCATCAACTTTACCATTATCATTCGGCAGGCGCATCGCGCCAAAACCCAATATAGATAATTCTTCTCCAGCCATTTTTCTGTAATTCATATAACCCCCTGAAATATAACGATCGTTTAAATAATCAGATATAATAATCAGAATTAAACAACTTTTAAAATTTATTATTAATGAATTTATTAAAATATACAAACTTTTTAATTCTTGAAATCATATATTAATTATATCGCATGGGCAATATTTTTTCAATCAGTTTTTTAGTTCGGTCTCTTCATATTAAAAAGCGGACGCAAATGAAGCCGATATTTTGAAAGTCGATAACTCAGTTTATGGGATGTATAAAAGCTGATATACTTAAAGCATACATGTAAAAAATATTAAAAATTTGACATAAAAATATAAAATAATAGACATTTCGGCAATACTTTGTTATTATGAGATTACTATGAAAAATTAATATTACTCAGGCGGTGTTAAAAATGGATTCGAGAATTAAAACCGCAATCGGTCTTCGTGAAGAAGGCAAAACCGAAGAAGCGAAAAATCTTTTACTCGAAGTTCTTAAAGAGAGGCCGGACGACGCGCTCGCTAATTATCAGTGCGCATGGACGCATGACAGGCTCGGACTCGAGACGCAAGCCGTTCCATATTATGTAAGCGCGATTAAGTGCGGACTCAAAGGCGCCGACCTCGAAGGCGCCGACCTCGAAGGCGCGTTTCTCGGCCTGGGCAGCACTTACCGCACGATCGGCGAATATGAAAAGTCTTTTGAAACGCTCGAACGGGGTTCGCGCGCTTTTCCGCAAAACCGCGCGCTGCAGATTTTTATGTCGATGTCGCTTTATAACCTTGGCCGGCACGCCGAAGCGATGGAAATATTACTGCGTAATATTATCGAAACAAGTTCCGATCCCGCTATCCAAAAATATGAACGGGCGATTTCTTATTATAAAGATAAACTTGATGAGACATGGAAGTAAAAAAAACATCTCATATTTTTATATTAAAAACTTAACTATACAGTATTAAGCTAACCGAAATTGAAACGAGGTTTTTTAATAGTGTTTTCATCTACAAAATTAAATGAACTTTTAAATAAAATAGATAAACAGCAAAAACAAATTAATGAAATGCGGCCCCTGCCTCCCAATATGGCTAAACAATTGCGGCAATATTATCGCGTCAGTTTCACTTATACGAGCAACGCCCTTGAAGGTAATTCTCTTACCGAAACTGAAACGAAAATTGTTTTAGAAGACGGCATAACAATTGGCGGAAAACCGTTGAATGACCATTATGAGGCTGCCGGCCACAGCGACGCTTACGATTATATTTATAAACTGCTTAAAACTAAAGAAATTACCGAAAAAAATATTAAATATTTACACAAATTATTTTACAACCGGGTAAATAAAAACTGCGCAGGTTGTTATCGACGTTGTGAAGTGATTATAACCGGCTCCGATCAAAAATTACCGAAACCGGAAAAAATTTCAGGGCTTATGAGCAAGTTTGCCGGTAACATCAAAAATTTAGAAAAAGAAAACCATCCGGTTGTTTATGCCGCTAAACTCCATAAAGAACTGGTGTATATACATCCTTTTACCGATGGCAACGGACGCGTTTCAAGGTTACTTATGAATTTAGCCTTAATGCAGCATAATTATTTAATAGCGATCATTCCGCCAATACTGAGATCAGAATATATTCAGGCAATACGCAGGGCCGAACATGACGAGAACGATTTCATCAAACTTGTGGCTCAATGCGTGAAAGAAACCCAAAATGATTATTTAAGAATGTTATCATAAACCAATTTATTTTAAAAGGAATAGATTTCCGTAATAAAAAAGCCGGCCTGAAAAATATTCGGCCGGCTTTTTTATTTTTTTTGCGGTTTTACTTCGCCGTTTTTTTAATTTCTTTCATAATCGTTTCTTTATCGAGTTTTTTAGTGCAGAAATACCAGTCGTAACATTTGATATCTTCTTTGCCTTCCATGCGGTCTTTAGCCACGCCGCAGGAGCCTGCCGGCGGAACTATTACGTCGTCGCCCGGGCGCCAGTCTGCGGGAGTTGCAACTTTAAAAGCGTCGGCGGTTTGAAGCGCCACTACTACTCTGTATATTTCATCGAAATTTCTGCCGAGGCTGGCTGGATAGTAAATTACCGTGCGGATGAAGCCTTTCGGATCGATTACAAATACCGCGCGGACGGCTTTGGTCATGCTTTCGCCAGGCTGGATCATGCCGTATTTTTTAGCTACTTCCATGGTTATATCTTCGATGAGAGGGAATTTTACTTCTATATTTTTCATGCCCTTATATTCGATTTTTTCCTTTAATGAACGCAGCCACGCGATATGACTGTAAAGGCCGTCTATGGAAAGACCTACGAGCTTGCAGTTGATTTCATTGAACTGAGGTTCGAGGCTCGCAAAAGTCATGAATTCAGAAGTGCATACGGGGGTAAAATCGGCGGGATGACTGAATAATATTACCCAACTGCCCTGATATTGATCGGGAAAATTAATATCACCCTGTGTGGTTACGGCTTTGAATGAAGGCGCTTTATCGCCTATACGGGGCATGGATTCTACTACGGGTTTCATTGTTTCATTAGACATATTTTTTCTCCTTCTATTATAAATTACCGCAGTAACGACGCGGCCTGGAATACAATACTATAATTTAACTTATTTTAAATTATTCATTTATATAAACATCAAAACCGATATATTAGCTTTTAATTAATTAGTAATAATTCTTATTATTATTTATTTTAACATATTAAATTTTTAATGTCAATATTTTTTTCTTATTTTTTTCTTAATCTTATTTCACATTATTTCTTTAAATAAATTTTTAATATACGGCGCCGCCTTTATCATACGCGAGCCGTACCAGCAGAACATTTCGCCGTCAACTAAAACAGCGCGGGCCGACGGGAATATTTTTTCGAATTTTAATTTATCATAAACCGTATAATTATAAGGCTCGGAGGGAAGAAATACTATATCCGGCGATAATTTCTTAAGATCGCTTAAAGAAAGCCTTACATATCGGTTAATGTGATTTGAAAGGCAGTTATTAAAACCGAGGCCGGCAATCAGCGAATTTATATAATTGCCGGTGCCCGCGGCGATATAAGGCGAACTCCAGGTCATATAAATAAAATTGAGTTTTTTAGAAATTTGCCCGGCGTCCTCGAAACCTTTTTTAATATCTTCTGCCATAGCCAGTGCCCGCGCTTCGCGGCCGAATATGGTTCCGATTTTTTCGATCATATTAAGCGCATCTGAAAAAGTATTTACGTCGAATATAAAACATTTGTAATAAAGCGCGGCGAGGCTTTCAAGAGTTTTTTTATCATTTTCTTCTTTGACCGCCAGGATTATATCCGGGCACAAAGATTCAAGGAGCTGTATTGAAACGCTTTTAGGCCCGCCGACGCTCTGTATCGACTCTATTTTATTTTGCGGATGAACGCAATAATCGGTCCTGCCGATCAGATAATCTTCAAGGCCCAAATCGAATAAAGTTTCGCTTACCGAAGGGCACAAAGAAATTATGCGCCGCGGCTGCCTTTTAAAATAAAACGTTCTGCCGAGATCATCCGTTATTTTCATATATCCTCGATTTATTATTTAATAAAGCGGATTACATTCAACCTTATGACATGTTATCGCCGCTTCGCAAAACAGGCTTTTACAATTTAAGGCTTTAGCAGCGCAGATATTATCTGCTCGCTGTCGAAAGTGGCTTTAGCCATGACTTCCGTAACCTTTCCGCCGAAAAGTTTGCTCATAAGGCCTGTATTCATTCTCGAAATTATCGTTTTTCCGTCGGATGTCCTGTATAAAGCTATCCTGCACGGCATTAACGATGTTACGTTACGAGCGTTATCGGTCTGTAAAATTTCAGCGGCGTAATCGGCCTTGCAAATTTCGACCACGGCGGCTTTTTCAACCGTATAACCTTCTTTTTCCATGCTCTTATGCAATTCATGAACTACAGGTATCTTCCACTTCAGCTCCGCCGTTTTATCTTTTATAACTTTAAGCGCTTCATCGTAACCAAGAGGTGAAACGTCTTCTAAAATCATAATTTTAGGCATTAAAAAAGCGGTTAATATTAACATTAAGGCCGCACCAGCAAATACTCCGATTAAATAAGGCATGATCCGTTTTTTCATAGTAAACTCCTCGAATATGAATTTTTTTTATAGCAAGCTATGAATTTTTTTCGTGTTTATAAATGAATTAATTCTAAAAAGTCGTTTTTTTGAATTTTGATAATCTATTTTAAATAGTTTTAATGAATATTTTTGCCTTTTTTCAACTTTGTAGAGTAGATTCATTATAATTAAACACTTTATAGATCATATCGCATTAATCATGCCATCATTATACTTTTTTGGTTCTTTTTCATATCGTATGGGTAAAATATTTAAATTAAGTTAAGAGTTCAGAGTGGAGAGTTGAGAACTAAAGGACTTTTGGAAATTTCGATAAGGCGTATTTAAATATTTTATATATAAAGCTCGCAGGGCGAGCCCCAGCCTCAACTATTCACTATCCACTCTACACTATTCACTGATAAACTTACCCACATGAAATGAATAAGAGCCACTTTTTTTAATACATCCAGCCGCCGTCAGGGCATAAGCAGATAATCGGCGAGCGCCCGATAAAGAGATGTGACCGATAATATCGCGCAATGCTTATGATCGTCGGGAAGCCCTTTTATTTTTCGGGCTATCATACCCGCCGAAATCATAAGCGCTTCATCGACGCTCTTATACAATGCCAGATGGCAGGCCACCGAAGCGCACGTTTTAGTGGCCTCACAGCCTTCGGTATAATAGTTGATTTCAGAAATTTTACCGCTTTTATCAAAAATTAAATAAAATTCCATAAAATCGCCGCACGGCCCTTTAATATATGAGCTGCAGCTCGGATCATTCATCTGTCCGAAGAATTTCATTAAATCAAAATTTGTATCGCCGTATTCGATGGCGTCAAAATTATTATTATCGTTATCGTTATCTATTGCAACACTCACAGTAAAAATGCCATCCCTTCTTTTTAATTTATAACCGCGTCTTTTTTTAAAATTGTTTCAACGGTAACTTCGTTTGTAACGGCGCCAAGATTCGCTTCGGCGGTACTTAAATTCAGTTCGGCGCGGATAAGCTCCAATGCGTTATCTTTAGCTTTTCCGGTATTTGCGTCGAAATACTTTCTAAACGCTTCATCCTCACAAAGCGGCAGGCCGCAGTCAAGAACCGTTTCGTCGCATAAACTTTTTAACGGGCAGTTATCGCAATCCGGTCCAGAAAAACCGGCCGAGTAAAAATATAAATTAAGCAATACTGCAAATGAAAATATAAGCATAAAGAAATTATTAACTTTTAAATTCCTCATAACGCTTAATCCTTTCTATGATCCTCTCTTTTGTTCTCTTTTTTTATTTTTTTCCGACTCTATCTTTAGCCCTCTTTTTAGTTCATATTTAATTTAGCTCCATTTTTAATCCTCTCAAAAAACTTCTATTTATTAACCTTTACTTAAAAACTTCTGACAGGCCATTTCAGCCGCGTTGACTAAATGATAAGCGATCGGAGACGCCGAAAGCGCCGGATGCGTTCCCATTTGAAATAAAGTGATTTCGTCCGCTCTCATATTTTTTTGTATTAATGCCGCCACTACGTTGACCATATCACCGACCGACTCACCTCCGCAAGCCTGGCCGCCAAGCAGAATCGACGACGAAGCCTCGAAGACCAACTTCAATTTAGTGTTATGGCCGCCCGGCATTACGCCCGGATGGCGATTAATTCCTTCAACGCTGGTCGTAATAACGCGATATCCCATCGACACGGCCGCCGATTCCGTAAGACCCGCCGTGGCAAAGGCCATTGAAGATATCATCGTTGACCACACTCCGAGCGTTCCGGCGCCCTGAAGCCTTGTTTCAAAAAGATTGGCGCCCGCGATCCTGGCTTCCTGAGTGGCTATGGAAGCTAATTTAAGCTGTGAAAGCCGCCCGCCGAAAAATGAATATTTTTCAGTGCAATCGCCGCAGGAAAAAATATTTTTAACGCTGGTTTCCATTCGAC
Organism: bacterium UBP16_UBA6123; assembly: GCA_002423385.1. Taxonomy (GTDB): domain Bacteria; phylum Muiribacteriota; class UBA9980; order UBA9980; family UBA9980; genus UBA9980. The sequence continues at coordinate 18,149 of DIVV01000135.1, read as the reverse complement.
GGTCAACGATTATGCCGCCGCTGGACCCTATTGCAATTCCCGCGGCGCGCGCCAGTTCCACTTCGGCATGAGCGCCTATCCCCAATATAACAAGATCCGCCGGAACGCTTTCGCCCGAAGAAATTTTAACGAATTCAATCTTTTCGACGCCTCCGAAAGATTCGACGCGCGTAGATGTATATACATTAACGCCCGCCGCGCGCAATTTTTTTTCAGCTTCAATGCAAAATTCAGCGTCGTAAGACAAAGCAAGGCAATTCGGCATCATTTCTATTATAGAAACGCTTTTCCCGGCCGTTTTAACAATTTCATCAGCGAATTCCACGCCTATAAAACCGCCGCCTACGATCACGATATTTTTAGCTTCCGCTATATGTTTTTTAAGTTCTTTAAGATAATTAGAATCCTTTTTTATATCAAATACGCCTTTAAGATTTTTACCCGGTATCGGCGGTACGAAAGGTCTCGAGCCGGTAGCAATTACTAGTTTATCCCATGATATTTCGCCGCCGGGAGTCTGAATAGACTTTTTCTCTGCATCGATTTTGTCGACGCCGGTTATTATTAGTTCTATCGCATTATTTTTCAACCCGGCATCGGGCGCCAAATTTTGCTCCGGTGTTTTAAGAGTGCCGAATATATAAGGAATGCCGCAGGGAATCATAACCTGTTCTTCCCTGCGTATCAAGGCTACGCTTTTTTGAGGATAATTGCGTCTGGCCGAAATAGCGGCAGTAATACCCGCCGGACCCCCGCCTATAACTACGGTATCAAATTTTTTCATAATATTCTCCTTTTATTTTTTAACTTATTTTACTATTTAACAACATTTTAATTATGCCGCCGCATATCTTTTATAAATTATCGCCGTTAGCTCCCTCATCGCCGGCCGCTTCTTTCTTTTTAACGAATAACAAAGGAAAAGCTATATCGCTCACGCAGCACGGAAGCCAGACCGCAATAAACAGACAGAACATAATTACCAAATACGAAATCCAATCTAAATTGCCGGTTGAAGCCATTAAAATATGAAACAGCGACGCCCAGGTGCTCAAAAGTACATGGCCCGCGTGCGGAAATTTAGTAGCCGGTTTATAATGAGCAAAAATAATGCCAAGAACCGCAAGGGGATTCACGAGCCACCATTTTTCAATAAAACCGAGATGGATGCCCTTATTAGGCATATTCAATAAAATTTCAAAAAAATACGGTATAATGGAATCGCTTATAGTGGCTATTCCTATTGAACCGAGATAACCGATGATAAGTAATTTCCATAAATTACAGCGGCCCTTGACGCATTTAGAATTAACTTTCGGGCATTCGTGAAGTTCATACATCGCCGCGGTGACTAAGGCGCTTAAAAAAACATGCAGCGGATGAATTACATAAAAAATACGATAAGATAATTCGAAAGGTAGCCGATGGCATAAAAGCATTATTATAATGCCCGTTATCACTCCAAAAAAAGTATAAGGCGCATGAGCGCGCAGCTCGTCTAAAATCTGTTTCAGCATAATAAAACTCCCTTAAGGCCCTACGCCGATAAATATTTACGGTTTCAAAAAACTATAAAGTTTTAAATCCAGGTTAAACATCGTTTTATATTTCAATGCTTCGCCCTACGATTACTTCACCGCAATCCTGAGAGTAATTTTTCAAAAAAATTGACGCCGCTTTATCCCCGCTGCAATGGGTGGAATATACTTTTTTAACGCCGATTTCTCTGAATTTATTTACCACGGCTTTTATTGCCGTTTCATCCTCGTGCATTAAATGAAAACCGCCTATCAGCGTATAAATACTTTCACCCATGAATTTACTTTTTACTTTTTCGATAATTTTAACTATGCCCGGATGAGCGCAGCCGGTTATTATGCTTATACCGTTTTGCGTCCTTATAGCCAGGGCCTGTTCAGCTATATAAGTTCCGTCATATAAGCCGTCGATCTGGCCGGTGATATAAATATTTTTATAAATTTCGATAAAATCCGGCGATTCGATTAATTCGGCGTTATGCTTTTTAGCCTTTTTTTTGAATTTATCGCCGAAGCGGGGGCATATATAAACCCTACGGCACCTGCCATTTTTTAATAAATCCCAGAGGCCGCCCCAATGGTCCCAGTGATCGTGAGAAATTATTATAGCCTCGATGTTTTCCATCGGAACTTTCAGCTTATCCATATTTTCCATAAGCCAGGGCCCTTTTTCTCCCGTATCGAAGATGAAACGGTTATCAATCAAAAATGAAAGCCCCCAGCCGGTATGCAGTTTTTCATCAACCGCGGTTTTATCGAAAAGCGTTTCTATAAACATTTAATTCCTCACTTTTTACAATATCGTCATCTTTAAATTCTATTTCTGAAATCGCCCTGCGGCAAATTTAATTTTTCCCGGCAGTAGGTCACCATTTCGCTGCCCTTAAAACGAGGCACAATGGCGCCTTCGGCTATCGAAGAATAAAGCCGGGCGTTATCGAGCGAGCGAATAGCCACTATGGCGCTTACACCGTAATCAAAAAGCAGTTCCGAAGGCGGAACGGTAGGGCCGAGCATCACGTTGAACGAATTTTTACATTCGCTTATAACCTCTATAAAACTTTTATTTAATATAGTTGTCCCGGTTATTACTACGGCGGCCGCCTCGTTTAAAAATTTACGGCCGCGATCGAATGTAAGATCGTCGCCTACGGGATTTTTTTCTATTACATGAAATTCGCCAGCCCATTTTTTCATTTCGTCCGCGAAGGGAAAATGGCCTATCATAGCCACTTTTTCACCTTTATATTTATCGCGCAGATATAAAAGCATGTCGCCTTGCTGCGCTTCGAGCTCCATGGAGATATTAAGCAGCGAATTAACCCCCGCCATAGCTAAAGAACGCTCTAAAGACGACGGCGAATTTATAAGTTCTATTATATCGCTCATTTTTTTACCATGAAGGCTTCCCGCGTCATTTATTCCCCTGCATAGATGCGGCACTAAATTTTCATCGCGCCAGGTATAGCTTACTCCCATCTTGCCAGCCGAGTTTTCAACGCAGGTCATATAAACTCCCACGCATGCATTCGTAAGAAAAGTTTCACCCGCTTTTTTCGCCGCCTCGCCGCGCAGTTCATTTAAAAACTTATCCATTTTATCGTTGTTCATAACCCCGTACTGCCCTTCCGGCTGGACTGTTTTCATTTTTTTGCCAATTTTTTCGGCATTTTGCATAAAGCCTCCCTGATAATCTTATTTTAACATTTAACTACTATTTTTTCACAATATTTATTAAATAATTTCGTTCCGCCGCCTTCAGACACTATTTCAATAATCCTATCATAGTTAAGCGGCTTCAGGCCTGCAAGATAGCTCATATTATATTCTTTAAAAAATTCGGGTTCCAGAATAGTCGAAGGCCCCATCAGACAATTAATTCGAGATTTTTTACACTTGCGCGCGATATCTTCGAACGAAGAATTTATGAGCGAAGTCGAAGTGATGATATTTACCTCAGACTTCCAGTCTTCTTCTTTAAATTCGCCGGTAGTCAGTCCATGCCTTTCTTCTATTATAGTTAAATGCTTGCAGCGGCTCTTAATCGATGCGATGAGCGGTTCAAAATAGCCTATCATAAACACTTCGTCGCCAGGTTTAATATCCATTATACCGACCGCGTCGCCGCCCGAATTGGTTATTTTATCAAAATCTACGGTCGAATTGAATAAAGCTATCAATATAGTCCTGTTGTTAATATTATCCGGGTCGCGATTGATAATTTCAAGCGCTTCCTTTATCGTTCTACCCGCAAAAGAGCCGGCAGTCGGATTTACCGTGCAGGAATCCTTGCGCGAGATCATGGTATATGAAAGCCCAAGGCCTGTTTCGGTATGCGCTACCGTATAACCGAGGCCTATAACCAATCTTATAATTTTTACGTTTCCAAAATGCGACAATTTTTCGATAATTTTTTTAATAATCATTTACTTCTCCTCTTTTATATTCGTTTTCCGCTCTCCGCGGTCGTTACGACCCAATCGCCAACTTTATAGTTATAATTTCGGGCTATAACGGGACATTTTATCTGCAACATAAAAAAAACTTCACGCGAGGCGTTATTGAGAGTTTCAAAATTTGCCTGGCCTTTAGCTATTACAACGCCGCACTTACGAAAAACCTTTTTAAATTCGGCGGAACAAAGCCGCAGTATGGTTCCGGGCGCGTCTGATCCGTTTTCGATAATTTCGGATACTTCATCGAGGCCGGAGGCAATCGCGTCTGAATAAACAGCGTCATTTATAACCGGCGAGCCCTTTACGCCATAATATATTTTCGGCGCGCGAAGCTGTTCTATTAAAAGCCGGTCAAATACCGTCTCGCCGGCGTTATCGCCGATAAGTAATACAGATGAGGCTTTATCGAGCCGCGCGCGAAGCGATTCGAATATATCATCGTTCAAAGGCTTATCGACGGCTTTTTTGAGCGAATCGAAAAGCCTGAATTCAGCCTGCATCGAAACGACCGCGTAATCGAGGATATTGCCAGCGATGGAAAACCGCGCGGCCGTTTTTAACGGATCATCGGAGGAATTAATAGTATCGCGAACCTTATCGATAACCTTAAGCGATTCGGCTATCGAGCGCTTTTTTATTTCGGCGTAAGGATCGCAGCAGCCCGATTCTTCGCGAACGATGCGATGAATAAGCATTCCCATTTCAGGCGGACTTTTACGCACGTCGAATTTTGACGCATAAACTAATACTTTTCTCATGGCTGAAAGCATTTTATCTTCATCGGTAATGTTTTCGCGCAACGCTTCGAGCGCCTGGCGCAAAAAACATGGAATACAATCTAAATAGGTACGCATTTATTTCCCCACTTTAATTTCATTCGCTCCGCTTTTTGTAATTGTTGAATAAATTTATATAACTAAGCGGTTACAAATAACATTATAAAAATTTATACGGGTGTTTACGATATTTTTCTGGTATAAAAATCCATTCCGTCATAAAGCGTTTCAACTATTTTACCGCGCGTTTTAAGCTCCTGTATAAAAGCCCAATCCAATCCGGCGCGCTCTAAAAACTCTTTAACCGCGTCGCTGCGCATCGGATGCACTGAAATTATGCTCAAAAAATCTTTTTCGGCCTCTCCCATATAACAAAAATCAGCGCCTTCGAAATTAATATTATACTCCGCTCTTCCCGTCGCGGCGTTTATAAGCTGATAAGCCCAGTTAAGATTTTCTTCACAGGGCTTTTTGACGCGCATTTCAGCCGGGGGACGGGTAATGACCGAAATATAATTTTTAGAGGCTTTTACTCCGGCAAGATAATCCGCCACGGCTTCTAAATGCTTAGCGCCGTCGTTAATGCCTTCTACGAGCATCGTATCGGTAATCAAAACGCCCTTATAAGACGCCGAAAATTCGATTATTGCCTCTAAAACAGCTTCCAGCTTGATATTTTTAGCCGGGCGGTTTATTTTGATCCATATATCTTTATAAACGGCGTCGGCTTTAAAACATACAAGATCCGCTTTAGAAAGCGCTTTCGCTACCGACGCATCGCAAATTAACGATGAGTTAGTAATTACCGCCGTTTTAAAACCGAGCGTTTTAATTTTTTCAATTTCATCCGAAAGGTCCGCGTCTAAAGTGGGTTCGCCGTCCGGCACGAAAGTGATATAATCGAGTTTCTCATCGAGTTTAATTATTTTATCGGTTTTTTCTTTCACCCGAGCATAAATTAGATCGGGACCATAGAACTTTTCAGGCGCCGACATGAATTTAACGGTGCGCCCGAGCTGACAATAAACGCACGAATATGAACATATTTTAGGAGGTATATTATTCACGCCGAGGCTTCTTCCGAGCCGCCTGGAAGGGACCGGGCCGAATACTATCAAGTTATCGTTTACCTTCTCCCGCCCTAAAATGCCTTCAACATCCATAATACACCTCCTGATTATATTTTAACTGACTGTTATACTTTATTTCATTTTACTTTACTTTACTTTATTTTATCGAGCACCTGCGCGAGGTCCGCTATTATATCTTCGACATCTTCGCAGCCGACCGAATATCTTACAAGCCCGTCCGTAATTCCGGCTTCTTCACGGTCTTTTTTAGATACGCCGGCGTGAGTCATCGAAGCCGGATGCTGTATGAGGCTTTCGATGCCGCCGAGAGAAACCGCGAGAGCGGCTAATTTAACGCCGTTCATAACGGTCTTTCCGGCTTTGAGGCCGCCTTTTACTTCGAATGTTATCATCGAACCGAAACCGCTCATCTGGCTGCATGCGAGTTCATGCTGCGCGTGGGTTTTAAGCCCGGGATATGTAACGCTGGTAACGGCCGGATGTTTTTGTAAAAATTCGGCGAGCTGCATGGCGTTGTGCGCGCTTTTTTCGACTCGCAGCGGAAGGGTTTTAATGCCGCGTAAAACGAGCCATGCCTGATTCGGGTCTATAGTTCCGCCCATCTGGTAATGAACGGCCTGTATCTGCTTGTACAGTTCGGCGTTTTTAGTGACTATCATTCCCGCTACGACGTCTGAATGACCGTTAAGCGATTTAGTAAGCGAATGAACCACTACGTCGGCGCCGTATTCTATCGGCCTTTGAAAGCATGGGCCCATAAAGGTATTATCGACGACTAAAACGATACCGTGCTTCTGTGCGATCTTAGCGCACGCCTTTAAATCGGTTATAGAAAGAGTCGGATTGGCCGGAGTTTCGATATAAAGCATTTTAGTATTCGGTTTTATGCTTTTTTCGATATTAGCGGCATCGGAAGTATCGATATAACTATATTCGACGTTAAAACGCGAAAACTGCTTTTCGATGACGAGGCGCGAAGGGCCATAAACCGAACCGGTCGAAACGATATGCGCGCCGGCCGATAAAAAAGTCATATAAACCGTCGATATAGCCGACATGCCGGATGAGGTGGCAAGGCCGCCATAGCCGTTTTCGAGCTCGGCGACCGAATCTTCGAGGGCCTTTACCGTAGGATTGCCCAGCCGGGTATATTTATAACCTTTAACTTCGCCAGCGAATTTAGCGGCGCCGTCTTCGGCCGATAAAAAAGCGAAGGTCGAAGTCTGGTATATAGGCACCGATACCGCGCCGTATAAAGGGTCTATGGTTTGTCCGGCGTGAATAGCCTTTGTGTACTTTCCGCATGCTTTTGACTTGCTCATTTTAATTAATCTCCTTTGATTTTATAGTTGGTCCCTGTATTTGATCCAGTATCGAATTAACCGGAATAAAAAATTTATACCTGTAAAAAGCCGCCGCCATAAGAAGCGCCGCGCCGTAAAATAAAATTACGGCAGGCCCGCAAGGCATATCAAGATAATAAGAAGTGAAAAGGCCTCCGGCCGAAACGAGGGTTCCCGTAAGCCATCCGGCTATAAGCTGATCGCGCCAGCCCGTCCAGAAAAGTTTTGTAAATATCGCGGGGGCGACAAGAAAAACGAATACGAGCAATACGCCCGCCGTTCTGACCGAATGAGTTATGATAACGCCGAACGAAGCGTAAAATAAAAAATCCCATAGCGTAGATTGACCCGCCTTAGAATGGTTTTCGGTAAGCGTAACGAATTTATCCCTGAAGATATAATGAAATATTCCAATTATAGAATATACCACGGCCGCGCTTATAACGAAGTCCCATTTAACGAATAAAAGATCGCCGGTCATAACTTCTTTTATGTGTTCCGCGCCGTGAGGCGCCCTGTCGATGACTATTATCATCGCGCTTGCCGCTATGGCGTAAACTAAGCCTATTATGGCCTCCTGCGGTATTTTCGATTCAACCGAACGGAAAAGCGAAAATAAAAACGCGCCTATAAGAGTGAACGAAAGAGATATCCAGTAGGCGCCGATAGAATCCGGCATGATTCCGAAAAGAAAACCTACGGTCAATCCGAGCGCCGCTATCTGCGCGAAAGCCAGATCTACAAATATTATTCCGCGCCTTATAACGTGGAGCCCGAGGTATGAATGTATGCCGACAAGCACCAGACATTCACAAAAAGGGGCGAGCATCAAAGCTATTATTTCATTCATATATAACCAATCACTTTCTATTTTCCATATCTTAAATTTCATTTAGCTCGAGCGCCTATTAAACGAAGCGATTATAAAAAATACTTAAATAACAATTTATTTTTTAGTCAAGTATTTGCCGCCGTCGGCATTTTACGTTTATCGCTCCGCTTAATACTGACTCGAGCGCTTATTTTGAAAGGGCGGACAACATTTTATCGAGCCATGAATCTATCAATTTAAAATAAGTATCCACGCCCGGTTCGCCGTCAACATAATTTGCTATAATAACGGGTTTGGCGCCTGTTTTTTCGGCCACGTGCATAACTTTTTTTATATCATAAAAATTTTCGGAAAATATAATTTTAATATTTTCTTTTTTTATGATATCCATTACTTCAAGAATATGCTTCGGCGTAGGCGGAATTCCGGGTTTCGGCTCGATTTCCGAAGCCGCCTCGATACCGAAAACGAAATTAAAATATATCCAACTGCGGTGATAATTAATGATTTTAATGCCTCGCAGCGGCATCGCTTTTTTAAGCCAGCCGCCAAGTTTAGCTATAAGCGGCTCGCCTTTTAATTTATTATCATTCAAAAATTTAATCAGCGTATTATTGCGTGTCATTTCGATAAGCTCTTCGGCGCCTACTAACGCGGGAAGCTGCTCGCCATAGAGCGCTTTTACCAACCGGTCTTTTAAATCCGCGTGATTTTTTTCAAAATAAGCGGTATTTTCCGGCGATACTTTTCTTAAACCTATCAGTATATTATCGGCTATCTGAAAGGCGTTCAAAGGCCCGACCGTGATATGCGGATTGCCGTAAACATGCAACCCGCCTTCGCTACGGCTTAATACTTCAGGAATTTCAAGCATTTTGATGCCGTCGGCGGCCGCTACATAACCGATCTGGCCGCTCTGTATATTCTTATTGGCCGATTTTTCAAGAAGGCCGGGCACCCATAATTCTAAATCCAGGCCAGTGCCTATAAAAAGATCGGCGCGCTGGCACAATTTGACAAAACTCGGCTTGGGCCTTACAAAGTGAGCGTTTTCATCGCCCTGACATATATTTACGACCTCCACTTTTTCCTTTCCTATTTCACGGACAAAATATGCGTAATCGGTAAGAGTTGTTACCACGTTGATTTTATCTTTAACTTCAGCCGCGGCTATGGCTACGGCCGAAAACACATTTATAACGACGGAAAGCGAAATTATAAAAATCGCCACGGCTAAAAATATTATTTTTTTCATATATACTTTTCTCCTTTTTCAATACGATTATTTTTTTGCTGGCGTATAAACGCCTTCGAGTTAACTTAAATTTCCTTTCATGGAAATTTTCGGCCGCAAATCAATATTTTTCGTGCTTATGCGGTCCGAACGACCAGGTGAGCTGAAGATTAGCGCGGTGCTCGACCTTTTGCGGCGCGAAATTACTGTTTATATAATCGTACTGAAAGCGCGTTCTCACCCATGGACTCTGCCAGAAATTAACGTAGGGCGATATCGCATAAGTTCTGAAGCGCTTATTATCGACCTGAAACGGATGCGTATAATCGAATTTTAAGCCGTGCTCCCACTGCTCGGAAGTTTTACGCTGGATATAGGTATAACCGCCGAATGTATTTATATTTTCATTCTTTCCGCTTAAGGCGTTAGTTATTTCTTTATTAACATGAAACAACTCGGTTCGCCAGAGGAAGTTTTTATATTTAGCCATATTGACCGGCTCATAAAAATAAGTTAGATCGAGCCCCGCGAGCTTAGTATAGCGTTTGGCTTCGTCGAAAGCCTCGCCGGCGGGATTGTTTACGCCAAAACGACTGTTAGGCCCTATCATAGCGGTTAAACCCAGCTCGAAATATTTATCGCGGCTCAAATCGTAGTAATTTTTAACGTGAAGCAACGCGGAAGGAATATGCCCGGAATTCGTTCCCGAAAATAAATAAGGGTTATCGGCGCGCTGGAGCTGAAAAGTGATTTCATTAGCGTCCGCCCAGGGCTTCTTAAGATTATGGTCGATAGAAAATCCTTTGCCTGAAAGGCCGCCAGGACCGAGAATCGTCGAAAGCGAAATCGGATGCATACATGAATCCAGAGCCGGCAAATGCCAGCGGTTGATAACGCCGAACTGCGAGCGGAATTTACCGGCGGTCAGAGTGGACCCCGGAATCATATTGCTGAATATCGCGTACGCTTCGCCCATTTCAAAAGCCCCTTCCTTAGCGGCAAATGTGAGTTTGCCGAATGAATAAGGGTCCATTTCCGACTGCATATGAATGCCGGCCATCCGAAAATTTTCGCCGCTTTGAAATCCGGCGTAATTATGAGGCGAGTTAAGTTTATAAGAAGACAGATGATCGAAGGTAACTGATATTTCAGGATTAATAGCCTGCTGGGCACGTTCGCCGCCTTTAAAAGTTTTAGAAACGATGCGCTCCGAGGAATATTGCGCGCCTGAGGATCTCTGCGCAGCCGATAACTTCGCCTTATTTCTGATTAAAGCGAGTTCGTCGGCATCCGCGGCATCAGCGCCCTCCGCCGCGGTACGGCCCGCGGCTTTATTATCGACGGCTTCACCCTCAATATTTTTAACTGGCGTCGCTGATGAAGTTTTTTGATTCTTAATTTCTTTCATTTCACCGCTGAGTTTATTCAAAGCGTTTGTAAGCTCCATAACCTGTTTTTCCAATTTTTCTATTTTTGCCGATTCGTTTTTATCTTCAAGTCCCGCGGCCGCGCATATATTCCAATTATTTAATATACCTGGAACCGCTATAAAGGCGGCTGACAATAATAGCGCTAAAAATTTTAATTTTAATTTGATTTTAATTTCATCATTTTTATATATCATTAACATTTGCCCCTCCGTAAATTTTGATTTTTTGATATTTTTTCAGCGCACGGCCATATAAACCGGTCGAAATAACCGCATAAACAGCCTGAGCGAGCAATATCATAAACAACAAATATATCGAATGCATTCATCGATTATATTTATTTCTGGTTTTTAACTTTTTAGTTTTTGTTAGTTAATTTTAACTTCAATTATATAAATTCTTGATTTTTAAAATTATTAGAATTATTAGAATTTCATAAAATTATTTCAGCTAAAATTATAATTAAAAACCGGAGGGGCCTTATTTCTTAAAATATATTTAAAAACTAAAATTGCCGGCGCGATAAAAACTATTTTACCGGCCGCGCTTATCTGCAATAAAATAATAAAGCCTGAAAATAATAAAACTAAAGTTGATAATGAAATATATAAATAATTACAAAGCAGGCAGTTTGAAACCTGGTCAAATTCACCATTGCAGCTATGTATGTGAACCTGAGCGGCCATCTGCGAAAAGATAAATAATATTATTAATAATTTAATTATCGTTTTTATATTTTTCATCGATACAATTTTCAATCTATCATTTTATATCTTACCTGATTTGTATTTCATTAATTTCATTTAAACCTTTCATCCGATTTAGTTTCATGCAGTTCTTTAGGTTTATTTTGATACCATCCTATCTTTACATCGCCGCCGATAACGTCGAATTCGGGAATATAGGGCTTTATGTCTAAAAGCGGAGTTTGATCGAGCATATCGACATTTTCAACCGTTATTTCATTAGCGCTGACGCCCGTTATTTTAACGATCGACATTCCTATCGCGCACGGCCTTTTAGGTGAACGCGTAGAAAATATGCCGTGCGTTTTATCGTCTAAAAAAGGTTTTACTTCAAGCGAATAACCGGCGCACTTACTGAAGTGATAAATAAGGTGGATGTGGGAAAATTCTTCGAGATCTTTTAAACCGGCCGCAAATTCTTCTTTGATGATAATTTTGCCGGCAGCGCCTTTTGCCGCGGCCGATTGTATCGGCATATTCTCGATGGTTTTAAAGGGAGTATAAATAATTCCTATCGGATTAAATTCAATCACAATATATCACGACCTGATACTTAAATTTTGGTAGGCTCTTATTCATTTCATGTGAGTAAGTTTATCAGTGAATAGTGTAGAGTGGATAGTGAATAGTTGAGGCTGGGGCTCGCCCTGCGAGCTTTATATATAAAATATTTAAAAACGCCTTATCGAAATTTCCAAAAGTCCTTTAGTTCTCAACTCTCCACTCTGAACTCTTAACTTAATTTAAATATTTTACCCATACGATATGAAAAAGAACCTTTAGGTATTTATAAAATGCCGTAAGGGGAAGGTGCTATAAAGCAATACCGCCCCTCACGAGCGCCGAAAAATCTTCGGCTTTAATTTACCCTTTTATTCGCCGGTTTCCGGCTTCATTTTATTAAGCGCGTCTTCGAGTGAAGATATTTTTTCTTTTAAAGCGCTTATTTCAGCCGCCGTATCGGTTTGAGCCTCTACGGGCGCGGCGTAATTAGCGTTATATCCGCCCTGATTGAACCTCGCGCCGCGGCCTGTGCCAGCGCCAGCTCCCATACCTTTACCCATGCCAACGCCCATTCCGGCTCCTCTTCCCGCGCGGCAAAAATTACCTTTACCGCCCCTTGCAAAATTTCCGCTCTGTACGTTGCTTGTGCGTCTGCAAATCCAATTAGGGTCTCCGAGAGGCCCTGTTCCATTTAAATTAGGCATAAAATCCCTCCTGTAATCAATAAATAATACTTTAACCCGTTAAGCCTGAACCACGGCGGCTTTTTTGACTTCGCTCCCCGAATGAACGCCCGCTATTAATTCGCGCGCTATATTCATAAAGGTTTTAGCCGCAATCGAATCCGCGCTTTTTTCAAGAAGCGATTCGCCGGTTTCTCCCGACTCACCCACCGCGATTTCAATAGGAAGAGAACCCAGAACCGGGATTTTAAACTCTTCCACCATTTTTTTCAATCCACCCGTTTTAAAAATTTCAATCCTGTCATGGCATTTTGGGCATTCAAAATAAGCCATATTTTCGACAAGCCCGATTATATCTACCGACATCTGCTTCAAAAAATTGACCGCCTTTTTAACGTCGAGGCAGGCCACCTGCTGCGGGGTCGTTACGATCAACGCGCCGCTAACCTTGCCGAAAGTCTGAATTATTGTCATATGCTCATCGCCCGTGCCCGGAGGGCAATCGACTATCAAATAGTCTATTTCGGGCCACGCGAAAGAATCGAGCATCTGCATTATAAAGTTGCTTTTCATCGGACCGCGCCATATTACGGGAGTAGCGTCGTCTTCAAGCAAAAAAGATACGCTCGCCGCGTAAAAATTATCGCTGACTTTAACCGGCGCGAGAAACCCCGCGGGCGTCTGGCGAAGATTTTCACCTTCGATATTTAACATTTTAGCCACCGAAGGGCCGTGTATATCGATATCCATTATCCCGGTTTTTTGGCCGGAAGCGTTCAACGCGCGCGCTAAATTAACCGCTACGGTGCTTTTACCGACGCCGCCCTTGCCGCTCATTACCAGTATAGTGTTTTTAATTCTTTTAAGATTATTTTCCTTATTATTTACTGACAGATCCATATAAATTTCCTTCCTGACTTTTCTAACTTTTTTTGACTTCTCAGATTTTTATTATATCATAAAACCAATACAGCGGCCGCTATTACGGTAGTCCACATGCCTTTTTTATCGCCTATGGCCGACTGCGTAATATTACGCGTGCGCACTTTAATATTATTGATCTTCCAGATTTCAGACTTCTCGTCGTATTTAACGTCGCTGTCCATGTCAAAACCATAAGTGGAAGCCAGCATCGAGGCTGCCAGGTCTTCCGCGTAATCGCCGGTGCAGCCGTCCGTGGCGCCGAAACAATGATGTTCCGATAAATAACCGTAACGGCTCTTATCGTCAGGCTGAGCGAGACCTATAGAAGCGGCGATCAGACGGTTAGGCTCGTTAGTGGCGATATCGGCTAAAACAACGAAAGTGATGGCGCCGTGTTTAACGGTTTTAAGCGCTGAAGCCGCGGAAATGATTTTAGCGCCGGGCGGTAAAATAGAAGATACGCGAACTAAATTAAGCGATGCGATGCCAGCGTCTCTTAACGCCATTTCAAACGACTGGAGTTTTTCTTTAGACCGGCCGACTCCCTTTGTAAAAAAAACTTTTTGAGGTACTAAATTCATTTTACATTTCCTTTTTACTTTATTATTTGGTTTATCCTTATCAATAAGTTAGCCATATCGATTTAACTAAATTATCCCACGCCGATACCAGCGAAGCCGCGGCGGCTGAATTTTTATCGTATTCAACTACGGTCATCTGTTTTTTCATAGCCTCGCTAAAAATTTTATCATAGGCGATCTTAGCTATCACCTTTATATTTTCGCGATCCGCGAACCGCTCGATAACCTCGCTCATAGCGGGATTTATATCGTATTTGTTGATTATAGCCATAACGCCGACCTTAAAATGCCTGCACAACTCGATAACGCGCTTAGCATCATGTATGCCGGAAACGGTAGGCTCGATAACCACGATCGCGTAATCGGTGCCGGTGAGAGTGGCTATAACGGGACATCCCGTGCCCGGAGACCCGTCTAATATTATAAAATCGTTATTTTCCGATTGAGCGATATCGAAAGCCTGTTTTCTTATTTCGGCGACAAGTTTGCCCGACGAACCTTCGCCGGCGCGCAGCTTAGCATGCGCCATGACGCCGAAGCGCGTATTTGAAATATAACTTTCTCCCGCCTGCTTATTAACGAGCCTGATGGCGTTTGCGCGGCATATAGTAACGCATGCGCCGCAGCCTTCGCAGAGCAGATGGTTTATTTTAACTTTATTATCAGCTTCGTCGCGCGCTATGGCGTCGAAAACGCATATCGGAACGCATTTACCGCAGCTTATACATCTATTTTTATTTACTTCGGCGTCATAACCGCTCATAAAAGCCGCGGGCGAACGCCTTTGATTCCTGGGACTTATTAATAAATAAAGATTGGCCGCGTCAACGTCGCAATCGACGGCGACCGCGTTTTTAGCTAATTGTATAAAAGCGGCCGTAACCGAAGTTTTGCCGGTGCCGCCTTTACCTGAAATCAATGCTATCTGTTTCATTTGACCGCCTCGCTAAGTGCTTTTTCAAGTATTTTGGAAAACAGGTCGCGCATAAAAGGAAGCTCGTTTACTATAATGCCGCCCTTAGAATATATTTGCGCGATTTTAATATCGAAAGGAATTATGCCCAACAGTTCTATCTTTTCATCCTCGCAGTATTTTTTAACTTTGCCGAAATCGCCGTCGTATTTATTAATGACCACGCCGAATTTTATTTTAAGCTGCCTTAAAGTATCTACGGCGAGTTTTAAATCGCTCAAGCCGAAAGGAGTGGGTTCGGTTACAAGAATAGCATAATCCGCGCTGTAGGAGGCCGCAACGACCGGGCAGCTCGTTCCGGGGGGCGCATCGATTATACAAAGCCCTTTTCCGGCGTAAGTTTTAATTATCTTTTTTATAAGCGGAGGGCTTTTAGCCTCGCTTACGTTTAAAATGCCATCGGTTAAACTTAATTTATCATTTATTTTCTTGCGTCTGATTTTACCTATCATTTTTTTAACCGGAGTAATCGCTCCCATGGCGCAAATTTTAAAGCAAGCCTCACATGAATGACATAATTCGGTGAAAAATAAAGGTTTATTAAGTATCATCGTTATAGCGTTAAATTTACATATAGTTTTGCAAAAACCGCAGCCATTGCATAAATTATCGTTAAATTCAGGCACGCTCACGCTGAATTCTTCGATTGAATCGAAAAATTCGTCGTGACAGTTGTTTTCAAGATTATCATTATTCTGAAAAAACAGATGCGAGTTTGGCGCTTCGACGTCGCAGTCAAGAAGCGATATATCCCGGTCGCACGCAAGCGCCATATTAACGGCCACGCTGGTTTTACCGGTGCCGCCTTTGCCGGAGGCGACAACTATTTTTAACGGCCTGTCTATAATTACTTGATTATCCATATTATCCCCTCTTGACTATGAAGCGCTTGAATATTTTTCAACGGCGCTTCTGCACGTTCCGCTTATTCCTTCGACGTATTTAATTTTAGCTTTATTGAGCGCTTCCGACGCTTTAGGACCGACGCGCCCGGTAAGAACCACATCCACTTTTTTTTCAGCCATGCTTCCTGCCGTCTGAATGCCGGCGCCCTGAGATAAATTAACGTGAGTTTCATTATCGATAGTTTCAAACGATTTGCCTTCGGTGTCGTATATTACGATATAACGGGCCCTTCCGAAACGCTCGTCAACGGTACTATCAATCGAAGCCCCTGTCGATGTTACTGCTATTTTCATAAAAATTGCCTCCATTCTTTCATTTAAATTATTAAAATTACTGTTCTGAAAATAGAGCGCTGGCTTTTGCCGCGACTTTATTTTCTCCGTTTTTTATCTCGCCCTTCATTATTAAAAAGCCGAAATATTTCTTTTCAAACCAGCAGCTTACATTTATAAGCTCGCCGATCTTTATTTTTTTTTTAAACTTAACCTCAAGTTTGGCCGTAAAAACCCTTTTATCCGAGCAGGCCATCGCCGCGTTGGTCATCACCGAATCAAATATCGAACACAAGAGCCCGCCGTGGGCGACACCGTCGTTTCCTTCATAACGGCCGTCGATTAAAAACGACGCGAAACTTTTGCGTGATAACTCGTCGCGCTTAATATCGAGCCTGAGGCCCGCTGAATTATCCGGGCCGCACGCCCAGCAAGTTTTATTATGCATATAAGGTTCTCCATTGCAATATTACATTTTTGCAATATTGCAATATTGCAAAAAATAAATTTATATCTACGCAGCTTTTTTCAAAGCGCCTTTTAAAAACAACTCCAGGGCCGTTTTAATATCGATTTCATCGGTTATAAACAGATCGATTCCGGCGCTTATTAATTTTTGTTCGAGATTATAGCCTACGGCGCGGCAAAAAATAACTTTGCATCCGAAAAAAGGGCCGCCTATATTGAGGTTTTTAATATTTTCATTTATTTCAATAAGGCCGTTTTTAAATCTGAAACAGCCGTGGCCGGCCTGTTTTCCGTACCTGTGCGCGCAGGAGCCGCCGATCGAAGTTTTTGAAAAATCGGTATCGTTAAAAACTGATTTTTCTTCGTTTTTAACCGCGTCACCGGATACTTCAAAGATATAAAGGCCGGCCGAACGCCCGGGGTGATTTGATATTTGAATAAAATCATCAGTAAAAAAGCCGATTTTCATAATAATTACACCTTTTAATCAACCATAATGTTTAAATTACCGTTACGGAAAAATATTTTTACGACTATTCACAACGCAATTTTTATACCAAAACAAAAAATATTATTTCGGCATAGAAATTGCTCTTTTACAATAATGTTCATTACATATCGGCCGGCGCGCATAACAGGACTCTTCCGAAATTCTTTGTCATAGGAGAAAAACCTTTAAGCCGCGTTATGAATTCCGGTATAACGATGAATAATCTGATTAAATTAAAGATATGAAAGGATGTTTTATTATGTCAAAAACAATAAAAGTTGCCGTTCCATCCATGGGTAAAGGCGGCCTGGACGCCGAAAGATCTTCGCACTTCGGGCGCTGCGACTGCTTCAGCCTTTTAACATTCGACGAAAACAAAAAATTCGTTGAATGTTCGATTATCGCCAATCCTCCGCACGTTGACGGCGGCTGCATGGCGCCGGTAAACCTTCTTGCCGCAAATAAAGTCAACGCCATCGTCGTCGGCGGCATCGGCGGAAGGCCTCTGGCGGGCTTTAACAGCGTCGGAATAGAAGTGCTTATAACCGACGGCGATTTTGTAAAAAACGTAAAAGAAAATTACGAAGCCGGAAAAGTCTCGCCGATATCATCGGATTTCGTATGCGGCGGGCATCACTAAAATTATTTATATAAAATAAATGTTTATAAAACTCACAACCGAAGATTGTCAGAGCCTGTCCGATAATTGTAAAGGTCAAAAATATATTTATCGAACAGGCTCATTAACCCTAAAAATACGGTTAAATTGTAATAAATAATTTTAAAAAATTCACCTCGCCTCGGTCCTCGCCGCCTTCGGCGGTTATAGAACGTTGGTTGCGGCGAAGTTTTTTTTATTTATGAGTTCATTAAAATTTATCACATCCACCTAAGTACCGATT
>DIVV01000252.1 GCA_002423385.1 bacterium UBP16_UBA6123 | reverse complement strand
ATTAATGTCAAAAATTGATTTTTTATTAAAATTTCATGAAATTATCACAAGATTTTTAGAAAATTTGTTAATTTCAAAAAAAAATCGTACCGCTTTTAACATTGGATAAAAAATACTTTTTGGACAGGACTCATAAATTCAAACCAATATTTTGACAGGAGTTAATATGCCAACGATAAGTATGTTTTATGGAATAATCATTCGAATGTATTGCGGTCGGACTGAACATAACCCGCCGCATTTTCATGCTTATTATCAAGAATTCAAAGCGCTGGTAAATATTTCGACCTGCGAAATAATGCAAGGAAATATTCCTTCAAAGCAATCCAAACTCATTGTCGCATGGGCCGAATTGCACAAAGAAGAACTGCTCGCTGATTGGAGCCTTGCAATTAACGGTGAAAATCCCTTTAATATAGAACCTTTAAAATAAACAAACGAGGTGAAAAATGTATCCTGCAGTCATTAACGTAAAACCTCTTAAAAATTACAAATTAATGCTTACCTTTGATACCAATGAAGTTAAAGTGTTTGATATGAAGCCCTTTTTAGATCAAGGCGTCTTCAAGCCCTTAAACGACGAATCGCTCTTTAACTCCGTTCATGTAAGTTTCGATACTGTCGAATGGTCCAACGGCGCTGATATTTGCCCGGAAACGTTGTATGAACAAAGCATAAAGTTCGAAGACTGCGCTTAAACATTTCCGTCACGGCGCGCTGGCTTGCAGCCGGCATCGCCGTGAAAAAGGTCTCTCACCGTTAGTCAATTCTCCTGCCACGACTGTGCGCGTCCTTTCTGGCCGCACCACAGTCGTGGATGAAAATCTACTCATTCCAACCAGTTGCATTCAAACCCTTCACAAACAATTATATATCTCCTCATTTTAACCGCTGGTCCGAGTTGCATTGCAAAGCGCGTGGACGCCCGTCGGCCCACTTCGGGGCTTTCTCGAGATCTCGCCCACGCGCCGGCGTTATCTGAAACGGCGGCCACCGGAGCCGGCCTTCCCTGGCCGGCGCTCCGCATATTAAACTCTCTGATTTTTTATCAGAAACGCTATAACTATGTTAAAATACCATTATAGCAAAAATAAAATTGAAGATAAAGACTTACTATATTTAAAAAGTCACGCAAGTAAATCATTAGAAAAAGTATGGGATAACGAAAAGGACGCCGAGTATGACAAACTTTAAATCTGGCGACATCGTTTTAATTGAAGTAATTTTTTCAGAACAAAACGAAAGCAAAAAAAGGCCAGCTTTAATTATCAGTACTGACGAATTACTTGTAACCAGATAACGCTGAATTGCTAAGATATACAATGATGGCGGTTATACATAACACTGACTTGACAAAAAAATAAAAATAATGATAAAAATTTATTGACAATAATCAGACTGTGTGATAACTAAAATTTTAAAAAATAAAAGTCAATAAAATCAAGGTTTATTCCGAATTATAATATACAGCGAGTATATTAATATTATGTGATATGTTTTGGGAAAACATTCGTTTACGAACGGTTAACATAAAACGAATTCCATTAATGTAATATTGACGAAAAACGTTTTCACACAGTCTGAATATCTCCTTATGTTAGTATGACAAACTATAAAACTGAGAAACAATATTTTCTCAGAATGTAGTAAGGAGGAACTTATGAAAAGGTATCTGCTTTATTTAATTCTCCCGGTTTTTTTATTGTTATGTGCCGTTACTTTCATCAACGCTCAGGAAACCATGGTAGCTAATGTACCGCCCGATTCATCCGAATCTTCAATTAACGATTTTACTCTGGTGAACAAAACCGGTTATGTTATTTCCGAAGTATATGTCGGTCCGACCAAATCTGAAGAATGGGGATCAGATATTCTCGGCAGAGAGACCCTCGCAGACGGCGAAGAAGTCCTTATCAAGTTCCATCCTACGGCCAATACCGATTCTTACGATATTAAAGTCGTTTACGAAGTTGACGATTCTTCGGCTATATGGTACGGTTACGATCTTACTACAATCAATAAAATTACGATATTTTACGATCACGAAAAAGATAAAACCACCGCAAAAACGGAATAATTTATTTAACATCCGTTTCGTAAATCTATAAAAAATCGCCAATCTATAAAAAAAATCGCCTGGAAAACTTTTGATGGTTTTCGGGCGATTTTTCTTTTAAATTATTGGCGGCAGTGAGTCGTTATGCAATCGTAAGTATCTCACGCACATTTAAATGGATTTAATTGACAATATAAAAAAAATATGATATAGTCATTTCATAATTGATAAAAAAATTTAACTATTTAAAAAATGAAATTTTTCAAAGATAATTTTGCTCAATTTATCCGATTAATTAAAATGCCTGAAGTGATTACGATAATTGCTTTATGCGTTAATTTAATTTTATTAATTTTGCTCACTCATATTTATAACCCGTATATTTATCCCGAATTTTATTATATAAAAATTTTTTTAGTATTTAATTCATTTTTCTTTGCCGAATTTATTTATCTAATTTTCAGTCAATATACCGTTAAAACAGCTTTTATGTATTCACTAACTTCAAATTATCTTATTTGCAGTTTATATTACATTGCAAATGATCGGCTTGATAAATTTCGTATCAATCCTTTTATAAATATAAATTATATTCACAAAAAACTTATGAATTTTTAATCGAAGAATATTGTAACGAGAATTTTGATGATAATCTGACTCCTATATATAACGAAAAAAAGAAAAAATTTTTTTTAAAACCCGATAACGCTTTAAGTAAAATATTAGATATTTTTGTTGTAGAAGCGAAGAATGAATGAAACGATTATATTAGAAAAGTTTTAGATATTTCATTTTTATGGCGCAATATATCGATTAGGGAGGGTTTAATTTGAGCGATTTGAAGATAAGAAATATGGATGCAGCCGACTTAACGCGCGTGAACGAAATATGCGCCCTGGCTTTTTACGGATATTACGGGAAAATAAGTTTGAGAACTATAGAAAATCTTGAATCTTCACTGGCGCTTTACCCGCGCGGATGTTTTGTTGCGCAGGATGAAGGCGGAATAGCCGGATTCATATTTTCAAGAAAACTCGGCTCGCTCGGCTCGATAGGCGTGTTCGGAGTCGATCCCTGCCGGCACGGCCGCGATATAGGCCGGCCGCTTCTGGAAGCCGCTTACAGTGCGCTTGAAAATGACGGCTGCACAATGATCGGCCTTGAAACCATGCCTGATTCACTGTATAATGTAGGGTTTTACCTCAAATACGGTTTTGATATGCAGCATCCCGCGCTTGTGCTGGAAAAAGAAGTAAAAGACGTCGAAACTTCGGCCGGATATGATTTTGCGGAATCATCCGGTCCGGGCGGCATTTTGCGTATCGGCGCTTCCGTCGTCGAGGGTCTTGACTATTCGGTTGAGGCGGCAAATGCTGAAAAATTCGGCTGGGGAAAGACATTTTTTTTCAAGGGACTCACCGGCGAAGGATTTGTTATTCTGCGTCACGTTTCGATAATCGAAGATCAAATAGCGAAAAGCCTTTTCGTTCGCGCGCTCGTTTTAACGCGCGAAGACAGAAATGATCTTTTGCGCGCGGCGGCTTGTATCGAGCGCTACTCACAATCTCTGGGACTTGGAAATGTAACTATATCCGCGAGCGCGCTCAATGCAAATGCCGTGCGGTGGCTCATAGAAGCCGGATACCGCGTGGTGAAAACGTCGATGCGCATGATGCGAAAAGGAAGCTATAAATTATCGGGCGGCATCGAACTGAGCCGCTGGATAATGTAACGTTCATATTTTATTGTTTTATGCCGTTCGAATGGAGGGGCGTATGAAAAGAACCAGATTGAAAGTTTGCTGCATATCCAGCGTCGAAGAAGCCATGACGGCCATTAGCGCCGGCGCCGACGCGCTGGGGCTGGTGGCGAAAATGCCAGGCGGCCCTGGCGTTATTTCCGATGAATTAATATACGATATATCCAGGCGCGTCCCGCCTCCGGTTGCAACCTTTATACTCACATCGGAAACGGAAGCGCAGGAAATCGTCGATCATCACAAAAGAACCGGAACCGGCGTTATACAAATTGTCGATCATATAAAATTATCCAATTATGAAAAAATGCGAAAAAAACTTATCGGCGTTAAATTGGTGCAAGTTGTTCATATCGAAGGCTGCGAGTCCGTTGATTATGCTCTTGAAGCCGCTAAATTAGCCGACGCGCTTTTACTTGATTCAGGAAAACCTTCGTGCGCGCAGAAAATACTCGGCGGCACCGGGATGAAACATGATTGGGCGTTGAGCCGGTTGATCGTGGCTAAAAGCCCGGTTCCGGTTTTTCTCGCAGGCGGAATAAATCCGGATAATGTTGCCGATGCTATCAATCAGGTGAGGCCTTTTGGGATCGACCTTTGTTCAGGCGTAAGAACCGCCGGCGGATTGGACGAAGAAAAATTGAAGACGCTCGTTGCCAGAATGAAGACGGCGGATATGGCGAACGCATTATAGAATAAAAGGCGGCGGCGCATTTATGCCCGGTTAATATTTTTGATTGGAAACGCGGCTTACATATATTTTTTCAGCGCGGGCGAAAGCCGTAAGAACAGATATTCACCGAGCAGAATTCCGGCGAAGGCGGTAAAAAATTGAATGGATATTACAGCGTAAACGGCGAGCCGCGCGGCATTGTTAAGGCCCATCCTTTCGGCGGCAATAACGCCAGGAATGGCTATGGCAATAGCTTTTACGGCCGCGGGAACGGCGAGGCGCACGATTTTTCTTTTATTTTTTGTCATATGGTAACATAGCGCCATTGCGATGTTTCCGAGCGCTATAAAGGGCGCCATCGCAATTAGCGGCGGCGGGAGATGTCCCGTGAAAAAAGCCAGCAGCGGCGTTAAAACTGCCAGCATGACAACGTGGCGCAGATCACAGAAGCAATAAAGCAGTATATAAATCATATTCACGATAACTCCGGTAAAGAGCTTCGGAAGGCCGATGATCTGAAGAGCCAGAGCTATCGCCAGAAATATAGCGGTGAGAGTTGTTTTAAACATTTACAAAAATTTTGTTCAGTATTTATTAGCGTTCAATAAATATTAAACATTAAAGGTGAACAATATTTATTGCCAAAGGTTGAGTTACAAGTTTTTATAGTTTATCGTTAATGGTTGAGTAAGTAATTTTTTTATATCGAAAAAATATTTTATGGAGGATATTTTCATGCACATACTCGGAATTGTCGGGTCCATGCGTAAAAACAGGCATACGAATCTTTTAGTGAACAGCGTTATCGATAATATTAAAGAGGCTTTGCCAGAGGCGAGTTCAGAAGTTATTTACCCGGTCGATAAAAAGATCGAGCCGTGCCGCGTCACCTGCAATAAGTTTTGCTCCCAAAATCCGTATAAATGCATTACCGACGACGGGGCCGCCGAAACGATCGAGGCTATGATAAAGGCGGATGCGATCGTTATCGGAACGCCGCTTTATTTCCGCAGCGCGCCTTCTAAATTTTATATGCTGGTCGAAAAAATCATCGCGATATTTTTTAATTATCAGGCCAATGGAATCAACGAGGTTGAATCGCCTTTGAAAAATAAACCCTGCGGCCTTGTAGGCGTGGCTGAATATTCCAACCCGCATCAGATGCTCGAATATTTAAATGACTTCTGCACGCTGCTTAATATGAATCCGGTCAGGATATCTAAATTTCCTTACTTAGGCGTCAGCGGCCAGGGTGATGTTACAAAAGATGAAATATTTAAGCCGTTTGAAAGATCAAAAGATCTCGCGGCGGCTTTGATCAAAGAACTAAACGCCGCCGCGAGGCCGAAATAGTTTTATTTATTGATCGCCGAATTCTCTGATTCTGGTTTTAGATAGAAATATCGGGTCGCTGCCGATATACGCCGGCTGGCCGGTTGCTTCTATAACGCTGAGCCAGAGATTGCTTTCGGGGTTTATCAGTTTGCGGTCTCGCGTCGCGGTGGCTATCGGCACATGGGTGAAGTGATAATTCCAGATGCCGACGAGCATGTCGGTTTTACCCGCCATGGCGGCGTGTACGGCGTTCTGGGCGAGCTGGGTGCAGAAGATGGAATCTGATGGTATCGGCGGCGCAGAACGAATGAGATAGCTCGGGTCGATATATTTGATATTGACTTTGAAGTTAATGCTTTTAAAATATGCGCCTATCTTATCTTTTAAGAATACTCCGATATCGCCTAATTTAGTGTTGCCCGACGAGTCTTTGCCGCGTTCCGATTCGCTGCCGAAGAAATTCTGCCCGGCCCCTTCAGCGGCCACTATCACCGCGTGGCGCCTGCGTTCGAGCCTTTCTTTTAGTATGTTGAATAAGCCGTGCGCGCCTTCTAAATCGAAGGGTATCTCAGGCACCAGAACGTAATTGACGTCCTGTGAGGCAAGCGCCGCGTTGGCGGCTATGTATCCTGACTCACGGCCCATAAGCCGGACGATGCCGATTCCGTTGAGTGAATCTTTCGCCTCGGTATGCGCGGATTGAATCGAGTTAACGGCGATCGAAAACGCCGTTTCGAAGCCGAATGTTTTTTCGACGAAGTTAATGTCGTTATCTATGGTTTTAGGTACGGCGATAACCGAGATGTTAAGGCCGCGCCGCAGGATCTCTTCGGCGATAA
Source organism: bacterium UBP16_UBA6123 (assembly GCA_002423385.1). GTDB lineage: Bacteria > Muiribacteriota > UBA9980 > UBA9980 > UBA9980 > UBA9980. The sequence goes on along the minus strand of DIVV01000252.1, from coordinate 32,445 downwards.
GGTGCGCGGCGCGCAGCGTTCCATCGCCGCCGATGCAGAAAAGAACCGATATGCCGAAATTCATCAGTCGGTCAACCATTTTATTGACGTCCTGATGCCCGCGCGATGAGCCTAAGATGGAGCCGCCGCGCGAATGTATATCTTCGACCGCGTCGGGAGTCAGCAGTATCGGGTCGATGCCGGATTCTTTAACCATGCCGAGGTAGCCGTATTTAAATCCGTAAATGGCGCGGCAGCCGTAGCGGTAGGATAGCTCCATCACGATGCCGCGAATAACGCTGTTGATGCCGGGGCATAAGCCGCCGCAGGTGACGATGCCGCATTTAATTTTATCGGGTTCGAAAAATATCTTTTCGCGCGGCCCCGCCGCTTCGAATGTGATAAGATCCGAACAGCCGCAGCGGTTATTTTCGCCTTTGCCTTCGGTGTCGGCTATTATGCGTTTCACTTTTTTAAGCGATATCTCGTGCAAAAATCTGTCGTCGTCGTTAGTGAAGTTGGAAATCAGGTCGTCGTCGCTGTGAGACAGCGGCAGCGGCGAGTTAATATTTCTTTCGCCAAGATTTTTAACTATGAAATCTTCGTGTTTAATCATTAATTTTTATTCCTCCAGAATGGCAATAAATAGTTTATCATTGTATAAAGTTTTACTTGCTTCATTTCATTTCATTTTATTTCGCTTCATTTTTTTATAATTTGCGAAGCGCCGACTCCACCTGATATGGCACGCCGTTTTTAATTACGTATTTGACATGATTCACGCCGTAGGAATAGGCTATGTAATTATATGAAGCGCCGTCGATGAGTATAAGGTCGGCCTGCTTGCCTTCTTCTATAGAACCCGTCCGATCGGCTATTCCTATGGCGTGCGCGGCGTTTATGGTGGCCATATTCAGGGCGGCCGCCGGCGGGACCCTCATCAGGCATACAGCCTGATTGATCGCCGTCTGCATATTGATGCACATATTTGAACCGGGATTGGCGTCGGTTGCAAGAGCCGCCGCCACGCCGATTTTCATCAGCCGTTCGAAGTCTAAATAATTCTTTGAAAGCAGGCTGTAAAGCGTTCCGGGCAAAGCTACGGCAATAACGCCGCTTTTTTTCATCATTTCCAGACCGCGCTCGCTTGCCATTAAAAGGTGATCGGCCGATATGGCGCCGGTCTTCGCCGCGAGTTCCGCGCCGCCGCAGCAGGTGATTTCATCGGCGTGCACCTTGGGGATGAGCCCGAGTTTTTTGCCGGCTTCGAGAATTTCAAACCCCTCTTCAGCCGTAAATACGCCTTCTTCGACGAATACGTCGTTGAAGCGGGCGAGCTTATGTTCGGCGACGTAAGGCAGCACTTTATTAATCATTAAATCTATATATTCGCGGCGCCTGTTTTTATAATCCGGCGGGATGGCGTGCGCGCCCAGAAAAGTGGCTTCGATAGTGCACGGCGATTCCTGTGTGAGCCGCCGGCATACTTTAAGCGTTTTAATTTCCGCGTCGAAGTCGAGGCCGTAGCCGGATTTAATTTCCATTGAGGTCGTGCCGTGCATGAATGCCGTAAGGACGCGCTCGCCCGATTCACGGTATAAATCGTCTTCGCTTATGGTTCGCATGCTTTTGAGCGTGTTTAATATGCCGCCGCCCGCGTTTAATATTTCTATATAAGATTTCCCCTCGACGCGCATCGCGAATTCGTTTTCGCGGCTGCCGGAAAAAACCATGTGCGTGTGCGGGTCAACGAAACCGGGCATGACGGTTTTACCGCCGGCGTCGATGCGGCGCGCGGGGCTTATTTTATTATCCGAGATATATTTTTCGATTTCAGCCGCCGGACCGGCTTTTATAATTTTATCGCCCGCGGTTAAAACCGCGCCGTTTTTTATCTCGCCCGCATCGAGCAGTTCCGCGCCCGCTTTCGGTTTTTTGGACGGGTTGGCGCATGTGACCAATGAGGCTATGTTATGAATATATAAATCGCATTTAACTTTATTGCCGCTGCTTTCGCTCATGATATATTTATCAGCACCTTTCCTGGAATGGAATTTTAAAACGGATTCTTGAGTGGAGCGTATCGGGTTAAATAATAACATTTTAGCGCGGTATTTTCAATCTTTTTTTATTTGAATCGCGATTTACGGTATTGACTTATTAGCGTGTATTGTGATAAAATAGGCAAAATTAATAAATACGAGGTGGTTGTAATGGGTAAAATGCCGATGATGGGCGGAATGCAAAATTTAGTCAAACAGGCTCAATCGATGCAGAATAAAATGGCTAAAGTTCAGCAGGAGCTCGAAACTTATAGAGTCAACGGAACCGCCGGCGGCGGTATGGTAACCGCCGTTGTAAGCGGCAAAATGGAATTAGTCGAAATTAAAATCAATAAAGAAGTCGTCAATCCCGACGATATCGAAATGCTTCAAGACTTAATAGTGGCCGCGGTCAAAGAAGGCCAGAAAAAAGCCACCGATCATTCTCAGCGCGAAATGGAAAAAGTTACCGGCGGTCTTTCGATCCCCGGAATGTTTTAATCGAGTAAAGATAAATTATGTCGTTAACCCCGAGCCTCGATAGACTTATTCATCAACTGCAGAAGCTTCCGGGCGTTGGACCTAAAAACGCCCAGAGGCTCGCGTTGTTCATATTTAAAAAAGGCGCCGATTTTTCGAACGCATTAAGCGAAGCGCTTCTTGAAATGTCGCGCAGCGTGAAGTATTGTAATATTTGCTCGGGCATATGCGAGTCGGATGTATGCGATATCTGCTCTAACTCTTTGCGCGACCATTCGAAGATATGCGTCGTTGAAAAGCCGACCGACGTGTTTCATATAGAAGGCACCGGACAGTATAACGGAGTTTATCACGTGCTTAACGGGCTTATATCGCCGTTGGAATATTTAACTATCGATAAGTTGAATATCAAAACGCTCGTATCTAAAATAAACGGCGACGGCTGCGCGGTCGGCGAATTAGTATTCGCCCTTCCGCCTAAAGTAGAAGGCGACGCCACGATGGCTTTAATTAAAAAGATGATCTTAAAACCTTTGAAAATATCTAAATTAGCGCAGGGCATTCCTACCGGATGCGAAATCGAGCATATCGATTCGATGACGCTCGCCCGCGCGCTGAATAATCGAAGTTAACTTATGAATCTTATATCCATAGACAATATATCTAAAACGCAGGGCGATAAAATTCTCTTAGATGGCGTTTCATTCGGCGTTAATGACGGCGAAAAGGTCGCGCTGATCGGAATCAACGGCTCTGGCAAGACTACGCTGCTTAATATGATAGCCGCCATAGAGGCTCCTGACGCCGGACAGATTTGCCGCAATAACGAGCTTAAAATCAGCCGGCTCGCTCAAACGCCTTCCTACGATGGCAATCATACGATACTCGAGCATGTCTTCGCCGGCGGCGGCCTGCGCGTCGAGCTGGTAAAAAAATATGAGTATCTTAGTTCCATGGTTAAAACGGCCTATGATCACGACCTGCAGAATGAAATAGACGCGTTGACCACTAAAATGAACGAATGCGGCGCCTGGCATTTTGAAGGCCAGGTTAAATCGATTCTTGAAAAACTATCCATATTCGATCTTAATCGTAAAATGAGCGAACTTTCGGGTGGAATGTTAAAAAAAGTATCGCTGGCGGCCGCGCTTATCAATGAAGGCAATATGCTGCTTTTAGACGAGCCCACCAATCATCTGGATATCGAAACCGTCGAATGGCTCGAAAATTATCTTAAAAAATCCGATAAAGCGCTTATAATGGTCACGCACGACCGTTATTTTTTAGACCGCGTATGCAATCGTATAATAGAGATTGAAAAATTGAAAATAATCCAATACGATGGGAATTACTCTTTTTATCTCGATAAGAAAGCTCAGCTCATAAACAGCGAGTTAGTGAGCGAGATGAGAAATAAAACAGTGCTTCGCAACGAACTCGAGTGGCTCAATCGCGGCGCTAAAGCCCGTTCTACAAAGCAGAAAGCCCGCGTCGAGCGCGTCGAAAAATTAAAGTCCGGCATAGCGGTTAAGCAGGATGAATTCGACGCTCCGGTTCTATCCGGCCGCCGGCTCGGCAAAAAGATACTCGAGCTGAAAAATATATGCAAGTCCTACGGCGGTAAAACTATAATAAAGCCTTTCAGCTATATTTTTAAAAAGAGCGAACGCATCGGAATTATAGGGCCTAACGGCTCGGGCAAGACCACTTTTTTAAATTTAATATCCAGACGCCTTGAAAGCGACGGCGGCGAAATTGATACCGGCTTAAATACCGTAATCGGATATTTTGATCAGTACTCTTCGGTGCTTGATAACGAACTGCTGGTTATCGACTTCGCTAAAAAATCAGGCGAATTTATTCAGAGCGATGATAAAAAATATATCCATGTCGGCGAAATGCTTGAGCGATTTTTATTTCCGCCGCAGCTTCAATACGCTAAAATATCTAAATTATCAGGCGGCGAGAGAAGAAGATTGTACCTGCTCCATGTTTTAATGCAAAACCCTAACTTTTTGATCTTCGACGAACCGACTAACGACCTGGACATTAAAACCCTTGCCGTACTCGAAGATTTTTTAGACGATTTCGGCGGCTGCCTTATAACTGTATCACACGATAGATATTTTATGGATCGACTTTCTCAATATTTATTGGTATTTGACGGCGCCGGCAATATTAACGGGTTCGCCGGTAATTTTTCCGATTATCTGCAATGTCAAAGACAGATTGCCGAGGATGAAAAATATAACGCCGAAATAAAATCGGAAAAAAATATTATACAAAAATTAAGCCAGCCGTCTGGCGAAAAAAAGAAGCTATCATTCAACGAAAAAAAAGAATATGAATCAATCATGAGCGAAATCGAAAAAATGGAAAATGAAAAATCTGAATTAGAGTCGCTTTTTGAATCTGGCGAGACCTCTTCAGAAAAACTTTCCGGTTGGACAAAAAGATACGAACAGCTTCAGCTTGATATTGCAAGTAAAATTGCGCGCTGGGAATATCTAGAGGACATTGCTCAAAGATAAAAAAGGTGCTATACTAATCATGAGATGATTAGTATGAATATAATAAAAAATGGTTTAAAAGCTATAATAATATTGCTGATATCGATGTCGCTTCTTATCGCGGCCTTCGAATTCAGCTCGCCGCCCGGCATTTCCAGGCCTTTCACCGTCAAGCGCGACTGTCTGGAATCCATGAAAAAAGTTCAGGGCGCCAGTTATTTTTATTTAATGGAACGTCCGAAATTCGGCTCTGAAGTGAAGGTAAGCGAGCTTCTGCGCTGCGGTTACCTTGAAAAAAACTATCATTGCGGCTATTGCGGCGCGCGGCACGAGGGTGCGGCGGAAGCCAGCGGTCACGATTACGCTGTCATATACAAAAGAAGCGGCGGCGAAATAAATTATATCGACGTCGTATGCGGCGCTCACGGCTATTTAAGCAGGCAGGGCGATTCCGACAAAGATAAGGGCCTGCCTGAAGGTTTTGTCGATAATTACTTAGCCCGCGTTAAAACCAGATTCGATATGTATAAGTAATATCAATAATAAATATAACCGGTTATTTTGATGAGGCTTATTTTTACCAATTGATCTTCGATATTATTGAATTCAGTTTTAAGTATTTCCGGTTTTAGCCCGCTGGTAAGGGTTTTATCTATCCGTTCCAATAAGCCGCGCGCGCGGTTAAAAAAGGATATCATGTCGTTTTTCGATGATTTCGCGCTCAGTGGAACAAAATCGGAGTTAAGACGCTTAATGTTTTTATCACATTCGTTGATATTGGATTTAATTATATTGCTGAATTCTATTTTTTGCCCGAAATCTATCTCTTCGGTCTGAAGCGCCATTGCTTCGGCTTTTTCATAAATTCCGGCCAGGTTAATTTTAAAATTTTCAATCGCGGTTACTAAAGGTTTGTAATAATCTTTATAGCTTTCGCCCGATTTTTTATCGCGTTCGTTAAACAGGTAGATCATAAAAATAATAAGTCCTACCGCTATTCCTGACAGCGCCGCTTTGATATAAACGGCGTTTCTATTCTCTTTTTTCTCCTGCATATAATCCTTTCGATAATACTAAATTGCGCATTCTGCGATAATTTGCATATCCGCGCCGGTGTCGTATCATAATAATTTAACGGCGTCAGCTAATTATAGCATATCGTATTTTTTTTGTCAAAATATGAATTATTATGTCGATAGAATATTTATGGCAAGAAAGATAATTTTATTATTTTTTATATCAGCGTTTATATTAATTTCTTTTTCGGAGGATTTCGGCATAGCGGGCCGCGCCGAGGCTAAAAAACTCGAAGTTGACGGTTACGCGCTTGAAAATTATAAAAAACTTAAGTCGAAGGATATACTGTTGCACATCGAAAAAGGCACTGTATATGTCATGGTGGGGCGCAATCGCTGGGATGCCGCTAAAAATAATTTAAAGTTAATAACGGGCGATAAACTCAAGGTGGTTCCGGGCACAATAGCCACAATTAATTTTTACGATGAATTCGATATAAACCTGCCCGAATCGGAATTAACTACCATCGAGCCGGCCGGAATCACGCAGCTTATCAACGAAGCGCTTTTCCGCACGACCTATAAAGACGGTACTTACGTTTCCGACGTTGTCTATGAACCTTCGAAGCTCGCGCAGTACAAGTTTCGCGGCGCTATAAAAGACCGCGATTTAAAGCTCGAATATTCGAAAAATAAGATAGAAAAGAAATCCAACGCCGTTGTTATCGAAGATGCCAACAGGCAGCGTGAAAAAAATAAAGTCCTGCGTGACAGGGTTATGCAGGCGAAAAATTTCGGCAACGGTTTTACTTTCAACTATGAAAACGCGGAGAAGAAGATTAATAACGATAATCGCATATTTTCTTTTGATCGCGAAAAACAGATGGTCGAAAGGGAAATTTATTCAAAAATGTCGGCTGCGGCCGTTTTACAAAAAATTATAGTCAGCCGAAAGGCGGCCGGCGTTTCAGCGGCAGTCGAAGAAGCCCGGCTTAACGAGTTAAATAATCAACTGCGCGACTATACTCAAAAACTTGAATATATTAACGTGACGCTTCGAGCCGTTAACGAAGAACAAAACAAATTGAAATTAAAGCCAAAAACTAAGGAGTGGTAATTTTATGAAAAAATCATCGCAGGCATTATTGTTTATCTTATTATTGGCGCTGGTTATAGCGCTTAACGCAGCAGTTATCGTCCCGCAGGCTTTTGCCGCCGGGGCTTTCAAACTCGACGCTAAAACGGCGCCCGTTTCAGACCCGCTTTTAGATTATTCTTCTTTCGTTAAAGTTAAATTCGATAAATTAAATACGATAATAGACAGCTTTTTTAAAACGGTAAGAAAAAATTATTTCGATAACTATGATAATTACAGACAGTTAATGGATATCATCGAAAACGACAGCTCGTATTATATCGACAGGGCGTAGTTTCGGGTATAAAATTAAAAAAACGGGAATTAAATCACGATCAGGATGTAATTTATATAGTGAAAAGTAAAAGCGATAGAAAAAACGGATATTATTTAGCGGCGGGGGTTATTGTTATTTTTCTCGTCATCGCGGTTTTAACCGCTCTGCCGCGCGCCGCATACGCTTATGAATACGGCGATATGAAGCTGCGCGGCGTTTTTAGCTATGACGGGCGCATCGGCGAATTTAATTCCATCGATCGCGATCCGCTCACGCTCAGCCTTTACAGATCGCTGTTTTCCAATGACAATCAGGTTATAGGCGCGGCGTTTGATTTCGAGCATATGCACGATATTAATCACCGGCAGGTTTTCGATTTCAAAAATAAATTCAACGGCGTGAGCAATACGCCTCAAAATTTTGATTTCAGCAATATTTCGAACGCATATAATATTACTAATATGCAATATAGCATAGCGCACGATAATAAAAGCGTATCGTCGATTTATTTAGACGGCCGGATGACTAATTTCAGCCACTCGTTGCTCAGAGAGCTTTCTAACGATATATTCACCGCCGGTTATTTATTCGATCATAAAACATCGGATAACACTTTTTATACCTTAAAATTTGAAAATTCCGCCAATAAATATCAGACTCATTCCGCCGACGATCATCGTTATTCGACGGCGGCATTCAAGCTGATGCATAAAATGCCTAAAATTTCCAGGACGCCTTCTTACTTTTCAGCTTACGCTTTACACGACGAACCGATTATAGACGATCCCGAATTCGTCCATTTCATGGACCTTACCTACGAGTTGAAGGCCGAGTACGGCGATAAGACGATGGCCGATAATCCGGTCGGCGCGTTCAATAATTTTAAGCTCGATTATTCGCTTCATTTAGATTTATCGAAAGTGGCGAAAGTTAACGTGAACGGGTATGTTGACCGGCGCGCATATGTTAACGAATCGGTGGCGGGATATCTATTGAATTACGACCGGAGCAATCTCAACTTTTTATACTCGCACGATTTAACGCCTAAATGCTCTCTGACGCCCTATGTTGATTTTATAAAAACCAATTATTTGAACCTCTCCGGTTTTAATATGACCGAAATTGGCCTTGGCAGCTATCTTTCACTTAAATATTCAGATCGCATATACTGGAAATTCGATTTAAAGAGAACTTCTTATATGCCTTTCGAATCGCGCGTCAATTACCCTCAGCAGTCGAGGATAAATTTTATATCTAACTGGATAAAGTATTTAAGCGTGAAAAGCAGATTGGTTTTAGATACCGATTTTGAATTTTTTAAGACGGGCGCTAACGAGAGTATTTATTTCGCCCGCTATTCGATGTTTTCGTCGGAACTGCGTTTCGAGCATAAATTAAAAGATAATTTTTACATCAGAACGGGCGGAGGCGGCCGCGTTAAAAAACATCCTGCCTTCGCGGAAAACGACGTTTACGATATTTACGGTACGCTCGGTTTAAGCGTTATTTTTTAAAGGGATTTTTTTCGCTTCAATAGTTATTTTTTCATTTTTTCTTCGAGGGCTTTTGAAGTGTTGTTGTATAAGAGCTTGTAGCGGCTTATTTCGGCTTTTATCTGAACGGCGTCGATTTTATTGTTTTTAGATTCTTCAAGGGCGGCTTCGAGCTGCTGGAGGTTGTCGGCGTACTGACCGAGCGTTTTTTTGAGAGTTTCTATTTCACGCGCGCGGACGGCGGCGTCCTGTTTCGAGTTGTTTTTCTTTTTATTTTTCGCTTCGATTTCATCGTTGATTTTCTCTAAAAGCTCGAGCGCTTTATCGTAATCGGGCCTCAATTTAAGGCACTTTTTAAGCGTGAAAACCGCGTCGTTTATCTTGGAATTAGCCGCGAGAATTTCCGCCATGTTATAAAGGCATTTATAGTTGCGCGGATTGACTATCATTACCTGGGAGTAATAATCATAAGCCTCCGCGTAGTAATTTTTTTCGTGAAAAATATAGGCTAATAAAAATAACGCGTCTTCGAATCCGCTTCTTTTTTTAATCGCTTTTTTTAAAAGCTCAACCGCACTGGAAGTCTCATCGGCTTTGTAATATAAAAGCGCCTGGTCGAAATTTAATTCGGCCTCGTCTTTATAGTTGCGCTCGGCGTAATTTGTTATCGTATTAAGCGGAAGAGCGAGCATATAGCGCTGACGCGAAAGTTTGTGGCGTAATTCCACCTGCATGCTTTCGATTTTATAAACTTCGAGAGCGCCTATAAAATCGCCCTTGAAATATTCGAATTCTTTACCCGTGGATAAATTATTAATTGTAGCCGAAAACGGCTCGCCGTTAACGTTTTCAACTTTTTTGAGTTTCAGCCAGGCCGGATCGTATTCGAGACGGTAATCGCCGTCTGAGGCCGCGGCGGATATCGCCGCGGTAAAAAGAAACGCTGAAACCGTGAATGAAAACAAAAGCAGGATGATTAAACAGTGCTTTAAATTATTGTCAGCTTTTATTGTAGAATTCATCATAACGCCATTCAAATTAAATAAAACTAAACAAACTAAACAAACAAAACAAACTAAACAAACTAAACAAAACTAAAAAAATTAAAATAAAAACAAAACCGCGGCTTAAGCCGGCGAATACGAATTAAGAGGATAACCGGCGAGCGCGAAATATAAAGCAGGCGTGGCGAATGGCCGCGCCCGCTTTATGTAATTGAATAAAAAAGCTATATCTTTTCGATTATATAAGGCGCGAATTTTTCGCTCGATTCTTTTTTTACTTTGAAAGAAAGTCCGCTGAATTTTTCTTCGTTGTCTTTTTTCATTTCTTCGAATTTTTTAGCTATTGAAAGCGCCTGCACGTAAAATTGATATTTAACGCCGTCGCCGGTGTTTTCAACGTCAACGACCGGAGCGTAGCCCCTGTTTGTAAATACTACATAAGGTTCGGAGATGACTTTTAAGTTCGCGAAATCGGTTGTGCACCTGAATGTTGGCAGTTTTTCTTTTTCCACTTTACTTTTCCCCCTTAAAAATTAGAAATTAGTTAACCGTTGAGCTTTTTCTTACTGGAATATTAAATTTATGGCATATATTTTCAGGATGGTTATATTATAATCCATACAGGTTATCTGAGCTGATTGCTTTATTTGATTAAACTTTCGAGTTCATCTATTTTTGAAGATATATAGTCGAAGCCTTTCTGCCAGAACTTTTTATCGCTGATATCGATATCTACGTATTTAAGCATTTCGCCTGGAGTAACCGAAGAGCCGCTGGAGAGCAGTTTTAAAAAACCGGGTTTGAATTTTTCGCCTTTTTCGCAGTAGCTCTGATAAAGCGCGAGAACCAGAAGCAGGGCGAAATTATAGCTGTAGCAGTAAAACGGCGTGTGAAATATATGCGGTATAACCGACCATTCAACGAAGTTGTCTTTAGTGATATTGACCGAATCGCCGAACATGGTCTTTAATTCTTTTTCGTAAATGGCGTTGAGATCGGCGGAGCTTAAAAGTTTATCGGCGCTCTGCCTGTGGGCTTCCTGCTCGAAGCGCGTGAACATATTCTGACGGAAGGAGGTCGCGAAGAAATCTTCGAGTTTGCTCGTTAAAAGCGTTATCTTTTCGTCGCGGTCTTTTAATTTTTTGATAAGATCGTCGTTGACGACGCTTTCAGCGAATATTGACGCGGTTTCACATAACGGGAGTATGGCGTGATAATTTAAAATAGTGTTTTTCGAAGAGAGCACCGCGTGTATGGCGTGGCCTAATTCGTGCGCCAGCGTCATGACTTCGCGCAGATTGCCGGTATAATTTAATAGAACGTAAGGATGCAGGCCGGGCACCGAAGACGAGCAGTAGGCGCCGGATTTTTTATTAGCGCCGATTTTAGCGTCGATCCATTTGTTATCAAAGAAGTCGGAAGCGATTTTATGGAATGAAGGATCGAAGTTTTTAAAACTTTCTAAAACTATCGCTTTAGCTTCGTCCCAATCGAATTTTTTAGTAGTCGAAGCCGTGGGCGCGTAAATATCGTATAAATTAAGTTTTTTAACTTTAAGCATTTTAGCTTTGAGTTTATAGTAGCGCTGGACTAATTTTGAATTTTTAGTCGTAACCTCGATAAGCGCGTCGATAACCTTGTTATCGATTTCGTTGTCGATGTTGCGAGGCTCGTCGGCGCGCTTATAGCCGCGGAGTTTATTTTCCTGCGCGTGATCGCGCACTATCATGTTGTATAAGCCGGTTATTACAAGAAGGTTTTCATTATATTTTTCCATGTAGAGTTCATAGGATTGCCTTCTCATTTCCTGCGACTGGTGGTAACGCAGATTGCGCAACTGGCTGCCGTTCATTTCCGCTATTTTGCCGTCAGGCATTTTGACTTTAAAGCGGAACGACGCGGTGAACTCGTCGTAAAGCTGCACCACGTAGTTTTTAGCGTTTAGATTTTTGATATTTATTATCTGCTCTTCTTTTTCGCTTAACTGATAGGGTTTGAAAGCTCTTATAACGTCGATTTTGTGGGCGTAATTTGCGAGTTCTTTCGATTTTTTGAATTTATTTACGACAGCTTCTTCGAGCGCGCAAAGCTCGAGGTTGAAAAATAAAAGTTTATTTTCTATTTCGGCGCATTTTTCTTCGGCGTGGCTTAATAAAGATTTAGCTTCGGGTGAGGAAGTGTCGAGTGAAAGGTTTAAAAATGAAAATTGCATGAATCTATTGATGATTTCGATGCACTGTTCGTAACTAACGAACATTTTAGCGAATTCGGAAGCGCTTTTTATTTTATTCATTTTGCCGCTATATTTACTTTTGAATTCATCCGCCGCTTTGAGGCCGTTACTGATGTCGGCTTTGATTTTTTTGTCGCCGGCGCCCTTATAAAGGTCTGAAAGGTCCCAAACTACGCTGCTGACGCTTTTTTCAATAGCTTTATCGGTTGAATTTCCGCTTTTTTCTTTCATATTAAACCCGCTTTCAATATTTTTTTTATTTAATATACCATAAGTTTTTTCGTTTGTAAATAATAAGATATAAAAAAATATAATTTATCTGATTTAAATATTAATTACGTATATAGCTGTTATATCTCTTGACAAATTATTCAAATTAATTTAAAATATTTGCCCATGAGCGGTATGAATAATTTTTTTGCGCGTTTTAATTTTTTTGCCCGGATCAAGATTTTAGACCTGTATATCATAAAAGAACTTATCGGGCCTTTTATTTTCGGCATGCTCGGTTTCATGGTCGTTATTTCGATAGATCCCATGATTTACGCCATGAAAAATATAATCAACAGCTCGGAACGCGGCGTGGAGGCGGTGGCGGTACTTAAATGGTTCTGTTATTCGCTGGCGACCGATATGATCTTTACATTTCCCATGGCGACGCTTCTGGCTACGCTGATAGTTTTCGGCCGTCTTTCTAAAGACTCCGAGCTTACCGCCATGAAAGCCGGCGGGCTCAGCTTTACAAGACTGTGCTATCCGGTTATGTGGTTTGCGATGGCCGCCACCGTGACGGCGTTTTTCTTCGGCGAGTTCGTCGTGCCGCACGCGGTTAAACGCTCCCAGATGATAAAGCGCACGCAGATATTAAAGCTGCTGCCAATAATGGGACAGGAAAATATATACCTGAAAGACTCGCCTGATCGCACTATATACGTAGAACGCGCCGATAACGTTAATAATATTTTGACAAATATCATAATATCCAATTACGACCATGATACCGGTTTGTTGAAAACTCGTGTCATGGCTAAAACTGCGCGTCATATCGATGGAGGCTGGATCTTTTCCGACGGTGTGCTCTACGATTTTGATAAAGACGGAAACGGCAATAAAATTGAGGAATTTGCTCAAAAAAAGATATTTATCAATCAAAAGCCGAAAGATTTCAAACGCGACGAGCAGACGCATCAGGAAATGTCGATGCGCGATCTGGCCGTAAAAATAAGGTACGCTTACGATCACGGATTATCCGATGTGGTAGGGCTTTTAGTCGAGTTCTACCTTAAGACTTCGATTCCGTTTTCATGCTTTATATTCGCGCTGATAGGCGCCGCGCTCGGCACTTCGAATACCCGCGCGGGCGGTTTTATCAGCTTCGGCATATCGATGCTGATTATTTTCGTTTATTACGTGATATTTTCGATAGCCCGTTCTTTCGGTAAAAATGGAATGCTTTCGCCCATTATGGCGGCCTGGATACAAAATATAATATTCCTGGCGGCGGGTTTGCTTTTAATAAAGCGCGTCAGGAATTAACATTTGAATACATAACAAAAAAATAGAATTCTGGAGGATAAGTAAAATGTCAGATTATCAAAAAAAAGTGATCGAAGCGGCGGCCTATGTTAAAAAAATGGCCGAAGGTAAAGGGTTAAAAATCGATACGGCCGTTATCCTCGGCTCGGGTCTGGGTGCGCTCGCCGATTTGATCGAAGGCAAATTAGAGCTCGATTACGCCGATATTCCGCATTTTCCGTTATCGACGGTAAAAGGCCATAGCGGCCGTCTTATACTGGGCGTTCTCGACGGACGCGGAATAATGGCCATGAAGGGCCGTTTTCACTATTACGAAGGCTATCATATGCGCGATGTTACTTTTGCGGTGCGGGTAATGAGCGAGCTTAAAATAACCGATCTTGTCGTAACTAACGCAGCCGGCGGCATCAACCGTTCTTTTAAGGTCGGCGATTTGATGATTATAAGCGATCATATCAATTTTTTCGGCACCAACCCGCTTATCGGGCCTAACGTCGAAGAATGGGGAGCGCGCTTTCCCGATATGAGCGAGGCATATTCAAAAGATATGATAGAGCTCTGTGAAAAGACCGCCTGCGACGAGAAAATACGAGTTGTAAAAGGCGTTTATGCCGGATTCACGGGGTCTTCATATGAAACGCCCGCCGAAATAAGATTTTTGAAGATAATCGGAGCCGACGCGGTCGGGATGTCAACCGTGCCCGAAGTAATCGTAGCGCGGCATGCCGGAATTAAAAATATATTGGGGATTTCTTGCATTACTAATACCGTTAACGGCGAAACGAAGATAGAAGCTACGCACGAAGAAGTAGTCGAAGCCGCCGCGGGCGCTTCTGAAAAATTCATAAGGCTCGTGCGCTGCACGCTTAAAAACCGCCGATCGTAATAAAAGACGCATAGCGACATTAAAGATTTATAACCATGATAAAAGATTTGGAGTGAGATCATGTTCGAATTGTATAATAAACTGGAAGAAATTGAAAATAAATATGACGAGCTTGAAAAGCAGCTTTCCGATCCGGATATAATTAAAAACCAGAACGAGTTCACTAAAATATCCAAAGGCCGTTCGGCTTTCGAAGAAACGGTTGCCTGCTTTCGCGATTATAAAAAAGCGCTTAAAGAAACTAACGATAACGAGCGTCTGCTGGAAACCGAAAAAGATACGGATATGCTTGCCATGGCGGCTGAAGAGCTTTCGCTTTTAAAGACGAAAACTACGGAGATGGAAGAACGGTTGAAGATACTTCTTCTTCCGCGCGATCCTAACGACGATAAGAATACGATCGTTGAAATACGCGCCGGAGCGGGCGGCGAAGAGGCTTCGCTATTTGCGGCCGCGCTTTTTAGAATGTATTGCCGTTACGCTGAAAATATGAACTGGAAAACCGACGTGATAGATTCGCACCTTTCGGAAAAAGGCGGGTTTAAAGAAATCATATTTTCAATAATCGGCGATAAGGTTTATTCTAAAATAAAGTACGAAAGCGGCGTTCACCGCGTTCAGCGCGTCCCCGTTACCGAGGCGTCCGGGCGTATACACACATCGACGGCCACCGTGGCGGTATTGCCGGAAGCCGAAGAAGTGGATATCGAAATCAATCAAAACGATCTTCGCGTCGATACCTTCTGTTCGACCGGGCCAGGCGGCCAGTCCGTTAATACCACTTATTCCGCGATAAGAATAACCCATATACCGACCGGACTCGTCGTTCAGTGCCAGGACGAAAAATCGCAGATTAAAAATAGAGCTAAGGCTATGAAGGTTCTTCGGACCAGAATGCTCGAAAGCGAGCAGCAGAAGCAGAACGATCAGATCGCGCAGGACCGCCGTTCGCAGGTCGGAACGGGCGACCGCTCCGAGCGCATAAGGACCTATAATTACCCACAGAACAGGATAACCGATCATCGCATTAATTTAACGCTTGGTAATCTTTTAGGATTTTTAGACGGCGATATCGAAGAAATGCTGCAGGGCCTTACTGTTTACGACCAGAGCCAGAAACTAAAAAAAATATCGTAATAGCGGAGACTTAAATATATGCGCGAAACTCTTTCGAATGCTCCCGGCGGCGATTCCGGCGAAACTCCCGTTTATTACCGGGTTTATAAATCCGTCTGCGACGAACTTATTTCGTGCGGAGTTTCGAATGTCGCCGCGGCGGAGGCTGAAGCCCGCATAATAATTGAAAAGGCGGCAGGTGTCGATTTTTCGAAAATAATGGGGATCATGTGGCGCGCCGAAGTCGAAGCAAGCGTCGGCGCGCGCATTAACGATATTTTAAAGCGCCGGGAGGCCGGAGAGCCTATCCAGTATATTATCGGCGAAGCCGAGTTTTACGGGCGTAATTTTAAAGTATCGGAAGCGGTTTTAATTCCCCGCCACGATACCGAATGCATCGTCGAGGCGGTTATTAAGCACGCTTCAGGCGTACTTAATTGCGGCGGCTCTCCGCCTTTTTTGCGCGTTCTTGACATAGGCACGGGTTCGGGGGCTATAGCGATTTCCGCGGCGCTCGCTTTTTCGGGCAAAATAAAAGTGACCGCCGTCGATTTAAGCCCTGACGCGCTTGGCTGCGCGGCGGCTAACGCGCTCGCGCTCGGCGCGGCTGATCATATCGAGTTTATCGAATCCGATATTTATTCAGCGCTCGATTCGAAGGTTAAATTCGATATAATAGTTTCAAATCCGCCGTATATAAGCCGTGACGAATATGCCGTCCTGCCGCGCGAAGTTATCAGGGAGCCCGAAATGGCTTTAGTGGCTGAAAACGGCGGTTATGAATTCTACGAAAAAATTATGAACGGCGCGCATTTATTTTTAAACGGCGGCGGCGTGGTAATTTTTGAGACGGGCTATAAGATGGCTGATGGCGTTATTAAAATAGCTTCGGTGTACGGTTTTAAAAACCGCGAAATGCTCTACGACATCGAAGCCAGAAACAGGGGGCTTAAACTGTGGCGATAATAATAAGTTATCCGGTGCCTAACATTGCCGATATACCCATTCCGCCGGTCACTAAAGATTCGTTAGTCGTTTTTCCGACTGAAACGGTTTACGGCATAGGCGCTTTTATATCGAATATCGCGGGTATCGAAGAGATATATTCGATGAAGGGGCGCGATAATAAACCGCTCACCCTCCATTTATCAGATCCGGCCGATATCCATAAATACGCCGGGGAGGTCTCGGAGCCGGCTAAACGGGCTATTTCGCTTTATCTGCCCGGGCCTCTTATGATGATATTCAAAGCGGCCTCCACGGCGGCCCTGCCGGAAAGGCTTTTGTTGAACGGCAAAATAGGCGTCAGGGTCTTTTCCAATTTTATAGGCGCGTCCCTGATTAATATGGTAAAAGAACCTATGGCGGCTACTTCTGCTAATTTATCCGGCGGCAAAAGCCCTAAAAATTTTTATGAAGTGCCTGAAAGTATAATAGACGGCTGCGATTACGCTTTCGATAACGGCCCGACGCTTTACCAGAGTGAATCGACTATCATCGATTTCAGCGAAGGCGAGCCTTTGATGCTCAGGGAAGGCGCGCTTTCTTACGAAGAGCTCAAAAAAGTGCTTTGCGTTAATATCAGGAGAATATGAAGATGAAATTTAAAAATGAAAACCGGCGTTATTTGATTAATTTTTCTACCCAGAATTTAGAGTCATCCGAAACCGATTTTTTAATAGTAGGATCAGGGATAGCCGGTCTCAGGGCGGCTATTAACCTGTCGGCGCACGGCCGAGTCAGGATACTTACCAAGGACCGCACCGAGGAGTGCAACAGCTATCTCGCCCAGGGCGGCATAGCAGCGGCCATCGGTGAAAACGACAATATAAGATATCACGTCGAAGATACTCTCAAAACTGGAGTAGGTCTTTGCTGCGAAGCCGCGGTTTCGATGCTCGTAAAGGAAGGGCCGCGCCAGATAGCCGATTTTCTAAAGTTCGGCGCCAATTTCGATATGACGCAGGATAATCGTATAGCCCTGACGCGCGAGGGGGCGCATACCAGAGACCGTATAGTACACGCGCACGGCGACGCAATCGGCCTCGAGCTCGAGCTCACGCTTATCAAAAAGGCAAAAAGCCTCGCCAATATACATTTTGCCGAAGGCGTATATCTGGTGGATATTTTGAGCGAAGATGAGCGCGCCTACGGCGCCATTGTTTATGAACCCGCGGCCGGAAAGTGCAGCGTGATATATTCAAAAGCTTTGATACTTGCCACCGGCGGGATCGGTTATTTATTCCAGAACACGACCAACTCGCATATAGCCACCGGCGACGGCGTAGCCATAGCGCGGCGGGCCGGAGCGGCCATAACCGATATGGAATTCATACAATTTCATCCGACCACTTTATTTCTGGATAACGCTCCACGATTTTTAATATCGGAGGCGGTAAGAGGAGAAGGCGCTTATCTTGTAAACGTCAACGGCGAAAGGTTTATGCAGCCGGTGCATGAAATGGCGGAGCTGGCTCCCCGCGATATCGTTTCGCGCGAAATTTTAAAACAGATCGAAAATACCGGCCACCCATGCGTTTATCTGGACATAACGCACCGCGAAGCCGAGTTTTTAAAAAACCGTTTTCCGAAGATTTATTCAAATTGCTTGAGATACGGTATCGATATAACCAATTCGCCCATACCCGTAAAGCCGTCGGCGCACTACATGATAGGCGGCATTAAAAGCGGTCTCGACGGCGAAACTAATATCGCCGGATTATATGTTTGCGGCGAATCCGCCTGCACCTTCGTTCACGGCGCGAACCGCCTGGCCTCTAATTCGCTTTTAGAATGCGTGGTATTCGGCAATCGCGCGGCCGAAGCCGCGGCGAGTTACGCGGCGGGAACCGCCGTTAAAAAAATTAATATCTCTTATGATTATAAATTTTATAAGGAACCGAAAGGATTTTCTATCAAACTTCACGGGGAGCGTGTTATAAACGATATCCGCAGGGGCTCCTGGGAAAACCTCGGCATCGTTAGAAATGCGGCCGGTTTTGATTTAATGGAGCGGCTGATTGAAAAATACGAGTTTATAAAAAGGCTCCAGTTAAATACTTTGCGCTCGTTTTCAATCGCTAATATGCTCGAAGTGGCGGATGTTATAAATAAATTCTGCCGCGAGCGCCGCGAATCGCGTGGAACTCATTTCAGAAGCGATTACAGCGCCGTCGACGATAACAACTTTAAATTTCATTTAATTGAAACGAAAGGCAGGCTGAGCCGGCTCGAGGCCTAATGAATAATTTTTACGAACAGGTCAAAAAAATTAATATTAAATACGGCGTGATGCAAAAAATCAAGGCGCATTTTAACGGAATTAACATTGCGATCCGCAAAATTGCCGTCGGCCTGCTTCCCGAAGAGTCGAGTTTTTTGCAATCGGCGTTTCTTCTTTTAGCCGCGGAGAGCGAAACTAACGACGCGGAGCCTTTTGTCGATAAAATAGTCGCGCTCGAACTTTTAAAAACCGGATACGAAATTCGCGATAAACTCGTAAATAAAACTCCTACCTTTTCCACGCATTTTTACGTTAAAGATAAGTTAGATATGAATTACGGTTTTTTAATCTCGGATATGCTCATTTCAAAATCGCTTTCTCATCTCTATAATTATTCAGACCGCCGGCTTATAAATTTGATCGATGCCATGGTCGCCGATATCGTCAATTCAAGACTCGATGTCGCCTATCTTTTAAAATCCGACTCGCTCGATTTAAAAAAATATACCGAAATTATTATCCGCTGTTTTAGTTCGATAATTAAAATAGGCTTTTTGACGATCAAACCTTCCGCCGTCATTAATCCGCAACTGCATAATTCCGCGTCGAACTTAGCGACGAATCTCGCGGTAGCCTGCGAGTTCGCCGAAGATTTCGCCGGTTTTTTGAAGGCGCCTTTTGCTAATAACGGTGATATGAGCTATATTTTAATTGAAAATACCAACCTTGTTTTTCCTATTTTACTGCTAAGCGAAATAGCTTCGTCTTATGAATCGCAAATGCTTAAAAATATACTTATAGGCCTCAAGCATCGCGGCGCGGCGCCTTCAAATAAAGAAATCTGGCGGATGAAAACGCTTATGAAAAAATATAACGTCAACGATTTCGCGCTGAAAAAAATTAACGATCACGTGGTTTCGGCTTTAATGGAGCTTAAAATTTTAAACTGGCAGCAGAGCGATAAATTAGACCGGCTTATAAATATGCTTTTAAAATCCAACTGGGACCTCGATTACCTGCGGCAGTAATAAACCTATATAATAATTGACATTTTAATTAAATTTATATATAATGGATTGAAATTTATGATAAAAAAATAACAAACGGAAATGAGGAAGAAATGAGTGAAAAATTAAAAATTCTTTTTATGTCTTCAGAAGTTCATCCGTTAGCTAAAACAGGCGGACTTGCCGATGTGTCGATGGCCCTTCCGAAGGCGCTTATAAATCTCGGCCACGACGTGCGAATCGCCATGCCCTGCTATAAAAACATAGACCGTTCGAAATACGGCGTCGAATACGTGACAGACTTTCCCCTTAAAATAAATAATTTCACCCATAATTGCATTATCAGAAAAACGGAAATAAAGTGCGCTCAGGCTAAAAAGCGATCGAAAACGCAGTCTTTACTGCCTATTTATCTTATCGATTCATATGAATACTTCGATCGCGAAGGGCTTTATTCGGCTGGCGATATCGATTATATCGATAATGCCAGGAGGTTCGGATATTTCTGCCGCGCTTCGCTTGAAATGCTCGATAAGATCGATTTTATTCCAGATATAATACATATGAACGACTGGCAGACTGCGATAGCGCCGCTTTTAATCAAGCGCGTTTACGGTAATGAAAAAACTTTTAAAAATACGGCGACCGTATTTACAATTCATAACTTGCAATATCAGGGTGTTTTCGATATGCAGTCGCTCGTGGATCTCGACCTTACATGGCAGTATTATTCGCCGGAATATCTTGAATATTACGGAAAAATAAATCTTATGAAGGCCGGGCTTATATTTTCCGACGTTATAAATACCGTTTCGGACACTTATGCCTCAGAAATACAGAGCGGCCCGCTCGGCATGGGTTTAGAAGGCCTGCTATCGACTAAAAAGAACGATATATACGCCATAACCAACGGTATAGACTACGATGAATGGAACCCTGAAACCGATACTAATCTTGCCGAAAAATATTGCGCTAAATCTTACGCGCAGAAAAAGCCCGCCTGCAAACGCGATCTTCAAAAAGCCTGCGGTCTGCCCGAAAAAGATGTTCCGCTCATAGGAATGGTGTCGCGTCTCGCCGATCAGAAAGGGCTCGATATTATCGAGCGCGCGATGCCTGAATTAATGAAATTAGACGTTCAGTTCGTCCTATTAGGCACCGGCGAACAACGTTATATCGAAATGCTTTACCACTTTCTTAAACTATACCCCGAAAAATGCGCGTTTTTCCTTAAATTCGACGCTTTCGTCGCCTCGAAAATATACGCAGGATCTGATTTTTTTCTAATGCCGTCCAGATTCGAACCATGCGGCATGAGCCAGCTTATATCGTTGAAATACGGCACCATCCCGATAGTGCGCGCTACGGGCGGCCTCGCCGATACCATCAGCGCCTTCGATCCGCGCACTCAGCAGGGCAACGGCTTTTCATTCATCGATTACAACGAAACCGCGTTATTAAACTGTATCGAACACGCCCTCGTTATTTATCAAAACCGCCAGATGTGGAACGTGCTGGTTAAAAATGCCATGAACTGCGATTTTTCCTGGGACGCTTCCGCGCGCAAATACGAGGAGCTCTAT
Organism: bacterium UBP16_UBA6123; assembly: GCA_002423385.1. Taxonomy (GTDB): domain Bacteria; phylum Muiribacteriota; class UBA9980; order UBA9980; family UBA9980; genus UBA9980. The sequence continues at coordinate 10,925 of DIVV01000252.1, read as the reverse complement.
CAGAAAGCTATGATGAAACATAAAATAAAATTTTAATTTAAAGGAGAGAAATTTATGTCGATTAAATTCGGGACCGACGGCTGGCGCGCCATTATGGCCGAAGAATTCACTTTTCCCAACGTGAGGCTTGTCGCTTTCGCGATCGCTAAATACGTTAAAGATTCCCAGAAAGCGTCGAAAGGCGTTGTTATAGGCTACGATACAAGATTTTTATCCGATAAATTCGCCGAAACTTGCGCACGCGTTTTACTCGGCGCCGATATCAAGGTTTTATTGCTCGAGCGCGACGCGCCCACCCCGGTTACGGCATTTACCGTAGTCAACCGCAACGCGGCCGGCGCGATAATGATTACGGCATCGCATAACCCGCCTTATTATAACGGCATTAAATTTATTCCCGAATACGGCGGACCGGCAAGTCCTCAGATTACCGCGCAAATTGAAAGCAACCTTCTGACGATTATGCCTAACGAAAAAATTCTCGAAAAATCGATTGAAAAAGGCATAGCCGAAAAAATGCTCGAAAAAGTCGAGCCGTCGGAAGATTATTTTAAAAAAATAACCGAATTAGTAGATTTCGAAACTATCAGAAAATCTAAAATGTCGGTGGCCTACGATCCTATATACGGAACCGGCCGTAATTACGTCGATGCCCTTTTAGTGCGTAACAATATAGACGTGCGCGTCATTCATAATATGCGCGATCCTCTCTTCGGCGGCGGAATGCCGGAGCCTTCCATCGAATACCTTTCACAGCTCACTTCTATAGTCAAAGATAACAAGCTCGCGCTCGGCCTGGCTACCGACGGCGATGCCGACAGATTCGGAGTTATCGACAGTCTTGGCGTTTATATGACGCCGAACCAGCTTATTTCGATTATATTTTTGCACCTTATCAAGCGTCGCAAATTCCAGGGCGCGGTAGTGCGCAGCATAGCCACCACTCATCTTATCGATAGAATAGCCGAAAAGTTCGATATACCCGTTTATGAAACGCCGGTCGGCTTCAAATATATATGCGAAAAAATGCTCGCCGAAAATATTATAATCGGCGGCGAAGAAAGCGGCGGTCTTTCAATTCTCGGTCATATTCCCGAAAAAGACGGTATCCTTGCTAATCTTTTAGCCTGCGAAGTGGCGGCCATCGAAAATAAGCCGCTGTCGATCGTTTACAAGAACCTTCTCGATGAGTACGGCGAAGTTTACACCGACCGTATCAATATCCATCTTAAAAGCGAAGAGCAGAAAAACAGTATAATGCATAAATTAAAAATTGATCCGCCTTCTTTTATCGTGAATGTCAAAGTTAATTCCATAAACGATATCGATGGTTATAAATTCCTGCTTAAAGACGGCTCCTGGGTGCTCGTTCGCGCTTCGGGAACGGAGCCCGTGCTTCGTATTTATATAGAAGGCACTTCTAAAGATATGCTCAGAAAACTTCAAAAATTCGCTGAAGATATCCAGAAATAGAGGGTTCGGATTTTTAAATTGAATCAATTAAAGGGTAAATATTAATATAAGAGGTGTTTAATTTGGTTAGAAAGCATTATTTTATTAAAAAAGGTCTGCAAACCCGTTTTATCGGTACTGTATTGCTTATCGTAGCTTTAGTGATGGTCGTAATATTTTGCAATCTTTATTTCTTCGGAATGTTTCTCACTCAGGACAGCGAGTACGGCGCGGTATACGCAGAGGCCTTCGAAAAGCTGAAAACCGATCTTAGCACAAAACTGATGGGACGCCTTATTCTGCTTGGGGTGGTTAACGTAATAATCGTAATTCTAATATCGCTGTTTTTTTCGCATCAGATCGCCGGGCCTGTTTATAAGCTCGAAAAAACTCTCAATCAAATAATAGAGGGCGATTCTAACGTAAGATTCTCTTTCAGGCAGAGCGACCGCTTCGACGAATTGGCCGAGCTTCTAAACGATATGAAAGATAAGTACACGACCGTTATTAAAAACGCCAAAGAGCTCAATCAAAAATCGGTTAAAATTATAGATGAGGCCGTTTCTAAAAAAGATACGGCCGCGCTGGCTGAATTAAAAGAAGCCAATTTACAGCTTGCTAATGCGCTGAATGAATTTAATTTTTCTTCTTCGCCGGCCGCCGAAAATAAGCCGGCTGAAGATAAATCCGAAGAAAATAAGGCTTAGCCGGGCGCGCCGCGTTGATTAAAATAGGAATAGGCGGAATGGCGGGGGCCGGCAAATCAACTTTGCGCGATATGTTTAAAAGCGGCGGCGCCTTTGTGCTTAATTTAGACGAGGTCGGTCACGCCTTTTATTCCGATGCGGACGGCAAAGTGTATAAACTGGTCCTGGCTAAATTCGCCGATAAGGTCCCCGGACTTTTAACCGGCGCCGGCGTGATCGATCGTAAAAAGTTGGGGCGGCACGTATTTTCCGACCGAGTCGCGCTGGATGAGCTTAATTCGATATTTTACAATGAATTTAATCTGTATGTTAAAAATCTTATAAATGAAACCGCTGGCTGCGGCCGCGAGTTTTTTGTGCTTGACGCCGCGGTTCTATTTGATAGCGGCCTTAATGCTCTCATGGATTATAATATATGGGTAAGCGCGGCTGCGGGCGTTTTAATTCAAAGATTGATCGCCGGGCGCGGCATAGGAGCCGATTACGCCGAAAGAATAATTAAGACCCAGTTAGAGGCTTATAAACAATACCCCGCCATGGCAGATTTCATTATAGATAACGGCGGCGGGCCGGAAGCGCTGGAAGCCGAGTATAGTAGAGTAATAAAGGAGATTCGAAGTAATGCCAAAAGTTAAATGTGTACGTTTTTTATTGTCGTCCATCTTATTTTTAAACGTTATTTTATTTTCATGCGTCGCTTTTATATCAACAGCGTCCGCAGGCGATATTTTGCCGCTGGAGGTCATTAAGGCGTCGAGCGATTTTTATTTTAAACAGGCTAAAGATTTCGTTATTGACTTTAAAGTCGATTCAAAAATAAAAGATATAGCTTTCGAGGGTAAATTCCGCCTTCGCGCTCCTTTCAACTTCGCTATAGAAGCTAAAAGCACGGCGCTCGAAGTCAGGGTGGCCTTTAAAGATGGCGACGGATTCATCTATCTTCCCACTGCCAATATCATAACTAATTTAGATGCCGTTACCCGCGCTAAAACAAAAGGCATCCATATACCGTCGAATGTCGAGCAGCTTAACGCAAGGCTCAATAAGTTAAGCGATGAATTTGAACTTGAGACCTCGGAAAATGGTTCGCAGATAACGCTCGGCGGAATTTCGAAAAACGGCCGCGGCTCTTTTAAAGCCGTTATCGATAAAGCGAGTTTTGAAATCCGCTCGGTCGCTACTTTTAATAAAAAAGGCGTCCAGGAGCTATTTATCGAACTTAATAATTTCAAGCACGAGCCGGCTTCCGATAAATTATTTGAAAAGCCGCAGGGCGCAATCGAAACCAATCTGCCGATACCAGTGTTTTAATAGTGCATAGTGCATAGTGCATAGTGAACAGTACAAGAAAATAATGGCGGCGGGTGTGGTAATACATCAGCTTAAAGTGCGAGCGGGGAATGTGAGCTTGTAAGCGTTATCTTAATATAAAGTTTTTGAAGGCGTATTCGATTCCGCCTTCTTCGAGCCGCCGCGTTACGCAGGCGGCCTCTTTTTTTACGGCGTCGTCGCTTCCGCCCATGGCAATAGATTTATTGACGGCGTGAAACATGGGTATATCGTTATAACTATCGCCTATAGCGTAAGTTTTAGAGCGGTCGATGCCGCATTTGCTTATGAGTTTTTTGATGGCGAGGCCCTTGCTTACGCCTGCGGCGGTTATTTCAAGATAGTTCGGAAATGAATTGACGCATTCGAGCCGGCCGGCAAATCTTTCGGCGACGGTCGCCTGAAGCGGCGCCAGCAGTTCGGGAGCGTCGAAATCGCTAAGGGCGAGAATTTTCGGCGATTCGTTTAATGAAGCGAAAGATTCCAGTATTTTATAATCAGAACCGGTGCGTTTAGAGTATTCTTTTAATAAATTATTATCGCAGTCGACGAAAAGCTCGAATGGCGTATAGCAGAAGATAGTTACATCTTTACGGCCGAATTCGTTTAGAGTTTCTATTAATTCTTTAAATAGGCCGCCCGCGATCGGTTCGTAATGAATTACCGCGCCGGCGTCGTTAAGCGGGGCGCTGAATGCGCCGTTAAAGGCTATAACCGGCACGGTGGGATCTATTCCGACGCGCGCGGCTTCTTTGGCCGCCGAGCGGTACATGCGACCGGTGGTGAGTATTATCATAAAGCCTTCGCTTTGCGCGGTCTTAATGGCTTCTATAGCAGATTTTGGAATTTGCGCCGCGCGGTTGACGAGCGTACCGTCTATATCTATGAAAACCGTCGAGTGATATTTTAAATTCATAAATATCCGCCTTATTTCTGAACTAATTTAATTATATTTTCAATATGGAATGTCTGAGGGAACATGTCGAAAGGAGCTATCTTAACCACTTTATAGCCGCCTTTTGCGCAAAGCCTGCTCACGTCGCGCTGCTGAGTGTGAGGATTGCACGATACATATATGATCTCAGGTATCCTGACTTCGCATAAAAAATCTTTCATATCATCGTCGATTCCGGCGCGCGGCGGGTCGAGAATAACGCTGCGGTATTTGTCGGTAAAGCTGCCGCTGCCTTTAAAGCTGTTAAGCGCGCTGGTGATTAATTCGGCGGCGTCGCCGCGGCGTATGCTATAGTTTTTTACCTTAGCCATTATAGCGTTATGACGGGCGAGAGCGCACGCCTGAGAAACCAATTCAATGGCCAGGATATTTTCGAATTTGTGGCACAGGCCGAGTGAAAGCGTTCCGATACCGGAATAAACGTCGATGAGAGAGGTTTTTTTATTTTCAAAGCCGGTATTTTCTTCTATGAATTTAGCCATATTCATCGCCTGTAAAGTGTTGATCTGAAAGAAAGAAAGCGGCGATATGCTGAAATTAACGCCGTTGATCGAGTCGGTAATATAATCGGAGCCGAAAATTTTCTTCAGTGGCGAACGGTTGTCGTTTAATTTTATGCCCTCGCTGTCTTCGAAGATAACGTTAGTATCATGTGGATTGTGAAATAAAAAAAGGCCTTTAAGGTTTTTATTTTTTGAAAATAACGCCTTTGATATTTTGTTCTGGTTCAGCAGCGTCGCGTGATTCGAAACGAATGTCATCATCATTTCGCTATAGCGTTTGCTTTCGCGAATAACAATGTGACGCAGCGTGCCTTTTTTCATCTTTTCGCTGTAAGGAAGTATTTTAAACTGATTGAGCGTCGAAACCGTCGATTTAACGAGTTTATTGATCGGGTCGGAATGAAGCGGACAGTTGTTTATTTCAACGATGTCGTGCGATTTTATTTTATAAAACCCCGCGCCGATCTTTCCGCCGCGCGAAGCGGTACACTGCATCTGCATTTTATTGCGGTAGCCGAACTGCTCGGGCGATGGAGTGATATCTTCGATTTTAACGCCGTCTTTAACGAAATCGCGGAATATTTCACTTAAAAGCTCCTGCTTGAATTGTAACTGTGTTTCGTATTTTATATTCTGATGAGAACATCCGCCGCAATTGCCGAAATACTCACATACCGGCTCTATGCGTACACGAGACGGTTTTATAATTTCGGCGATCTCGGCCTTAATGTAGCTGTTGGTTTCATGGACGATTTGAACTAATAATTCATCGCCCGGTACGGAATATGGAACGAATGTCGCTTTTCCGTCTATATGAGCGATGCCTACGCCTTCGCCGCCAAGTTTTTCGATTTTAACTGTTTTTTTCATTATTAACCCCATGTATTATTTTTTACTGTAAATTACATCCAACAGCTTACTTTTGTATAATTTTAAACAATGAAACATTGCCGGCATACGCCGATTTTTATGCTTAACTTAAATAACGCTTTGAATAGTTATGATTTTACTACATTTTCGCCATAAATTCAAGTAAAATAATTATTTAAAATCTGTGGTTTAATTTCGGCACGGATTATGCTGTTTTAAATGTGGTGATTGCAGTACAATTGATTAAATTTATTACGGTTGTAAAAAAGCGCGATATATAGATTAAAGAGGTGATCGATTATGGTAATAGCGTTTAATATTCTTATTTTATTGACCCTTATTTTGATAGAACTTATTATCATAAAACAATTCTGGCTCTTTAATTTTGAATTGCAGAAAGTAAAGATCAGCGCCGCCGTTCATAAAGAGCGGTTGGAAACTGCCCGTAAAAAAATAGAACAACTTAGTTATAATCAAGATGATCTTTTATGTGAAACCTGCGATGAATACCTTATTTATAAAAAACGCCCTTCAATCGATTGACGGGAACGCGACGGGGGAAAGGACTACTCTTTATAGTGGAGAGTGGAGAGTGGAGAGTGGAGAACTATCGGATTTTTGATAATTATTTAACAGATAAAAGTCCTTTTAATTTGTAAAAAAATCATCAACTCTCAACTCTCCCATCTTAGCTCTCCCATCTTAGCTCTCAACTTCTATTATAGACTAATAAGACTCGATTTGCATTAATTTTTACCGCGAGCCGTTCGACTGAGCCGCGTTAAAGCCGTTATTGCTCCGCAGGCGCGTGCATGCACGCGCCTGCAAACAAGCAGGCCGACAGGAAAAAAAGTTAAAAGCAGGATTCTAACGACTTACTGAATTAAAACCCCGGACAGAAAAAGTTATCGACAAACTAACGAAAAAGCGTNNCCTTTTTTTAAAAAATATATAAAATTAACCCAAATTATCATAAAATTATACAAAAAATATATAAAAATTAATATTTTTTTAATGTTTTCTATTGACTTTATTATATTTTATAGTATAATTATAACGTACCAGATAAATAATATGAAATATTTGTCAAAGAAATTATATACGGCACGGTGAAGTATTTACACAAAAATAAGTATAACAGGGGTCTTTAATTTTTTGGGAGGTAGGCAGTATAATGAAACGTTATTTAATCGCGGCTACGGCCATTTGTCTTATTTTCTCTTTCTTTTCGACGGCGTTCGCCATTAATCACGATGAAGATCTTACAATTTTCGAAACGCGCATAGCTAATGAAATGATCATTAAATATTGGCAGGCGCTCGATATTCTATACGTTATCGAAGGTAAAGCTGAACCATGCAACGATCTGGTATGCGAATATAAAAAGCTCGTCAGTCAGATAGAGTCGCTTTCAGACGAATTATCGGGGCATATCGTTTCCAAAATGAATAAAAAAAATATGGGGCCGCTTAAAAACTTCAGCAATTTTTATAAATGCAAACAGAGTTACGAACGCCAGCCGCTATACAGCGTTTGCGATCCGGTTATCAAAAAAGTTAAAGAAGATATATTAGCCGGCAATAAGCTCGCTTTATATTCTACGGCTGAAGAATTCGAAGCCGAATATTTCCCCGGATATGGCTACGCCGACCCTGGTTTTGAATTCCGCCGCGGTAAAGAAATCGAAACGCAGTTTTTGCATGCTTATTGGCAGGAAGAAGAAAAAATAATCGAAATGGCTCAAAAATTCGAAGGCACTATCGATTTAAAATTGGCGGCCGAATTAAGAGTTAATCCCAGAATAAGCGGTTATAAAGAAATTGGCGAACCGTTCAGAATAGATATCGGCGGTCATATTGTTGTTGTTATCAAAGTAAGTTTCAGCTCTTCAACTAAATTAACCACCAGAAGCAAGAAAAAATACGCGGCCACTAAAGTATGGTTCGAACTTCTCAAACGTAAAAAATCGATCATATCGAGCACTCCGTGGGAAGTATGCGGTAAAACTTATCAGATGCACGATTTTTACACCAACGAAGAAGTTATATCCGAAGTTAAATTTTAAGGGCGCGTTGTATTACAATAATGAAAACAAAAAATCAGTTTATAAATTTCAAATTTAATATTAAATCAAGTATAGCTTTAATTGGCTGCGCGGCTTTAGTTTGCTTTGCTGCCGCGGCTTTTTTAACCGCCTCGCCCGCGGCCGCGCAAAATTCATTCGTCGCCGCGGCCGGGTTATCATCGATAGATGCAGCCCTTGATTTAAATTATAAAAATTGTTTCGTAGTTCAAAAGTCTTACCGCTTAATTTCAATTTACTGGCAGAGCCTTGAAGTTCTCAATCAGATTAAAGACCCGGCGTTTCAAGAGTGCGAAGGTCTAAAAGAAAAGTATGATAAACTTTGCGCTGCCATGAACGCTCTGGCGGTTGAAATAGCCGATTACATACTTGGCGACGTTTCCGATAATAAAGACCTGCGCGCGCTTAAAATGTTTTCCGCGTTTTATAAGTCGAAAGCCCTTTACGAACGCCAGCCGCTTTATTTAGTGTGTACGCCGGTAATTAAAAAAGTTCATTATCTTTTATTAAGCTCGCCCGATAAGTTAAAAATCTCCGGTCTCGAAATTTTAAGCGCTGACGAATTCGAGAAGCAATATTTCCCCGGATACGGCGAGGCTGACCCGGTTTATTACTACCGCCTGGGACGCGAGCTTGAAACCGAAGTAACCGATACTTACTGGAAAGAAGAAACCGTTACCTACACAAAGGATGAAACTATTCAGAGTGAAGTAACGCGCGAATGCCTCTTTGATATGTACGACGATATAGATATCGATGTTATCGAACAACAGGGACCTTTTGAAAAAATAATCGACGGGGTTCCCGTCGTGTGCTTTAAAGTTAAATTTATGACGCTTGCCACTGTAACTACCGTATCGAAGAAAAAATACGACCTTACGCGCGTGTGGTTTGAGTTGCTGCGCAATAAATATTCGATATTAATGCCGTCTAAATGGGAAGTATGCGGTAAAACTTATGAAATGCACGAGTTTTACACCGGCTGCGAGCTTATTTTAAAATAATAACGAAATGCGGTGCGTATAAATAATGTCCATCGATAATACTCTCTATCTGCCGTTCATCGATGAAAGCGAAATCGACACTAATAAAGTAACGGTTAATGAATTTTCGTTTCAAAATTATATATCGGCATCGCTCAAATTTCTTAAAAAACTGCGTAAGCTCGATAAATTAAGTCCGATTCAGCGCAAGCAGGCTGAATCGCTTCGTGAGACGATAGATGCGCTCCTTTGCAGAGTAGCACAGCTCGATGCCGCTGATAATGAAAGTAATTGAAGATAAATAATAAACGATTAAGTTGCTTATCGCTCAAATTGATATTTAGTCATTAATAAAAATTAAATTAAAAAAGCCGTCCGAAGATTACACATGGACGGCTTTTTTATTGTTGAAAACTTTATTGTAATTGATTAAATTAAATTTATCATATCATATCATACCAAACCAAACCAAACCAAACCATATCAATTTAATTTGATTTATATTAATCCAATTTATGCACCAGAACGCCAGAACGCAGCTTGGGCTCGAACCAGGTTGACTTAGGCGGCATTATCCTGCCTGCGTCGGCTATATCCATTAACTGCTCGATCGTCGTCGGATACATGGCGAAAGCGACGGCGAATTTGCCTGAATCTACAGCTTTTTTCAGTTCGCTCATGCCTCTTATGCCGCCGACAAAATCTACGCGTTTGTCGGTGCGCGGGTCTTTTATGGCAAGAAGCGGGTCTAAAACGTTTTTTTGCAATATAGTTACGTCGAGGCAGTCGATTACGTCGGTTGCGTCGAATATATGGCTTTTAGCAGTTAATTCATACCAGCGCCCGCCGAGATACATTCCAAATGTGTGCATCTTAGAAGGCTTGCAGTCGCTTGCGCCGCGGTCGGTAACTTCGAATTTTTCTTTTACGGCTTTTAAAAATTCTTGCTCGCTATGGCCGTTTAAATCTTTAACCAGACGGTTGTAATCCATTATATAAAGCTGATTATGCGGGAAAGCCGCCGCCATGAAGAAATTATACTCTTCGCTTCCGGTATGCGCGGCATTTTTTTCTTTTCGTATCTGGGCTATGCGGGCGCCTGAAGCGCTGCGGTGGTGGCCGTCGGCTATATACAGAACGCCGATCTTCGCGAATTCTTCGCTAATTTTTTTGATGACGGCTTCGTCGTCTATTTTATAAAGCGTGTGAGTGACTTTGTCTTCGGTAGTTACGTCGAAAATAATAGCCGCAGGAGAAGAAACGGCTGCTTCAACTATTTTATTGATTTCGTCCTTTGCCCTGTAAGTGAGAAAAACCATGCCGGTATTCGCGTTGCACACATCGACGTGCTTCGTGCGGTCGTCTTCTTTATCTTTACGCGTTAATTCATGTTTTTTAATGATATCATTCCAGTATTCCTCGGCGGAGGCGCAGCCCACAAGACCGTACTGTACGCGGCCGTCCATAATTTGTTTATAGACGTAATAACATGATTTTGCGTCCTGCATTAATATTTTATCGCCAATCAAACGGTTGAGATTTTTAGCGGCCGTATCATAAACACGCTGATCATAAAGACTGACGCCCGCCTCGAGCTCGATTTCAGATTTATCGACGAATAAATAGCTGTCAGGTTTGCCTTTAGCAAGCTCGCGCGCTTCATCAGAATTAATTACATCGTACGGAAGGCATATAACTTCAGACGCTTTTTTCGCGTCAGGATGATAACCCTTAAATGGTTTAAATGTTGACATTCATACCAACCCTTTCTCTTTATTGGAATATTATTAAATTATAATACTTGAACGCCCGGCAGGTCTAAAAAAAATAAGATCGCGCACCATACGCCATACGCAATAATAATAACAAATATTAACATAATTGTAAATTACTTTTTTAATATTTTTTTCTATATTTACCTTATCTTTTGCCAGATATATCCTTTTTATGCTAACTAAATAACCTTTAAGAACGATAAAAACGTTAAGACAGACAAGAACGATAGACCGACAAGACCGATAAGACCGCGACGGGGGAAAAGAA
>DIVV01000071.1:292-26419 GCA_002423385.1 bacterium UBP16_UBA6123 | reverse complement strand
TATTTATTATACTTTTTACTCATGTTATAATTATATCATAAAATATATAATAAGTCAAGGAAATTTTAAAAATAATTTGGCTACATAAGAAATGAAAAAACAGCCTCATAATATCTGTGGCATTGAATTATCTCGATATTTTACACTCGAATGTCCGTTATAAACAAAGAACCATATTCAAAACGAGTTGGATTTAAAATTAAGTTCAGCGAAAAATATTTCCAAGCTATAATGGAAATACCATATCAATATAAAGAATCATTGGGCGATTTAGATAAATTTTATGAAATAGCGCTTGAAAAGTATAACAATTTCGGTTCTTGTCAATCACTTTTAGATGATGTTTTAATTAATAAAGCAAAAATTTTTATAAACTACAATGGCCGCGGAACAACTGATTTTGTCAAAGCTGCCGAAATAATAGATATAGTGATGAAAGATTTTAAAAACGATACTATGATGTTTCCACGTAGCATATCAACAATGACTGGAAGTAGTGGCGGGCGAGCCTACATAACTATATTCACCTCAGATACTTTTGATTATTGCACGGTATTAAAAACTTGTATTTATTATATTAGTGGTGACATCGCAAAATGCCAAAAAAATCTTGAAGAGTTCATTTTTAATAAACTGTCAACAAGTACTTATTCAGAAGATATTGAAGTTGATTTTTGGAACCATGAACATTTTGCCGGAAGCCATTCCACCGGAGAAAAAGGAGGAATGGTTACACGCGCAATGTCATCGTTTCGTCCAGATAAAATCGCATTGATAATGTTAATGAAAATTTATCTTGCGCAGAATAATTCCCCTGGATTTTATGAAGCTAAACAAGTCATGGAAAAGTGCTTCCCTAAATTTTGTTTATGGTATAAACCATATAAAGAAGCTATTGATGCCGTTAATTATAATGAAAACGAAAAATTTAATGCGTATGTAAAAGACGCAATAGATTTTTTTATTGCCAACAACTAAGCCATGAGAATTTCTAAAATCATTAGTATAAAAACAATAATTTTTGTGTCATTCGAATGTCCGATATACCTATAAATTCTTCCGAAATTTATCTGGCGCAAAATAATTTTCCTGAATTTTATAAAGAACCGATAAAACAATTGACTTTATTCTTCTAATGGGTTAAAATGACTCTGAATTGCTTTGTCATAAATTCTTATTTTTGAAAATTTTCATTTAAGGACTGATTATAGATATATGACTGAAAATAACAGCGAGTCTATGATTGCCGGCGAAAACCATGCCAGCCGTCTTTATGAATTTAAAAAATATTACGACGATTTACCTGTCGTAATAATTATTTTGAATTCGGACAGAAAAATCATTTACGCCAATAACGAAATGAAAAAGCTGTGCGGAACCGATGATAACGCCATTATAGGCTCTGTCGCGGGCGGCATATTAGGCTGTGTTAATTCGTTTAAAGACCCGCGCGGCTGCGGATATTCTGATAATTGCCGCTTCTGTCCTCTATTTAAGGCTATTAACGAAGTATTTCAATCGGGCCTGCCTCAAAAAAATATCGCTTTCAATTCGGAATTTTTAATCAACGGCGATAATAAAAAAAATTCATTTGTCTGTACCGTTACTTCCGCCGGGAATCCCGCCGGAAATTATCTGCTTCTCTGCTTTAACGATATAACCAAGGCTAAAACTATGGAACGCGAGTCTTTAGAAAATAAAGACAGACTCGGCCTTATTTTTAAAATGTCACCCGACGCCATTTTAATTACGCGCGCGAATAACGGCCTTATTATAAACGCCAATGACGCTTTTTATAAATTAAGCGGTTACGCGCCGGAAGAAATTGAGGGCCGAACGACTTTAGAACTCAATTTATTCGATGCGGCCGACCGCGAAAAAATAGTTAGTTCCATTGTGGAGAATGGATATTGCAATGATAGTGAATATAGTTTTGTAGTAAGAAATGGTCAAAAAATAACCTGTCTTTTATCGGCGCGAATTATTTATCTCGATGAAATCAAACATATTATAAGCGTTGTCCGTGATATTACCGCCCGTAAAACCTATGAAAAAGCTATAATAGAAGCCAAGAAAGCCGCCGAGGAAGCCAGCGGAGCGAAATCGCAATTTTTAGCCAATATGAGCCACGAAATAAGAACGCCGCTTAATTCTATAATCGGCTATACCGATCTACTATCTCTTGATATAAATATAATCGGCGAACCGAAGGAATTTATCGAAAGCATTAATGTTTCAGCCCGCTCCCTTCTTACTATCATTAACGATATACTCGATCTGGCTAAAATAGAAGCCGGAAAATTAGCGCTTGAAGAAACTATGATCGACTTATTTAAACTTCTCGAGCAAACCATGAATGTTTTTAAATTAAGCGCGCCGGGTAAAAATCTCGATTTAATTTTAAGTATAGATCCCGCAACGCCCCGATATATGAAAGCCGATCAGACAAGATTAAGACAGGTTCTTATAAACCTTCTTTCTAATGCCCTTAAATTTACCGAGGCAGGCGAGGTAAAACTTGTAACTTCATTTGTAGCCGCAGTTTCCGGCGGTCAGGGAGCTTTTACCTTTAATGTAAAAGATACCGGAATAGGCATCGCCGATAATGAAAGAAAATTGCTATTTAAAGCTTTTTCCCAGGGCGATGCGTCCATAACAAGAAAATTCGGCGGCACAGGGCTCGGACTTATTATTTCAAATGCGCTGGTTAAAAAAATGGGCGGCGATATTGAACTTAAAAGCCGCAAGGGCGCCGGCAGCGAGTTTTATTTCACTCTGAACAAGGAGTTTGAATATGATCCCGAAGGCGGAAGCGGACTAAATTATAAAAAATATTCGTACGGTTCTATCCATATAGCCCTGTCTGAGGCTAAGGCTAATGCTAATGCGGTTGCGGTTGCGGTTGCCGCCGCTAAAGTTGATAATAAGCCGGGCGCGGCAGCAAACGAAGCTAAAGCCGATACGGTTTTTGAATCTGGCGGAACTTTTGCCCCTGTTATAATGATAGCGGAAGATTCGCCGATGAATATGAAGTTATTTTCATCGATATCGAAAAAATTAGCCCCTTCGGCCGTTATTATATGCGCCGAAGACGGCGCCGCGGCGTTCGAGTTATATAAAGAACGCAAGCCGGACATTGTTTTTATGGATATACAGATGCCGATTATGGATGGTTATGAAACTACCAAAAAAATACGCGAATTCGAAAAATTTTTAACGGCCGAAAAAAAAACCACGATAATAGCCCTGACGGCTAGCGCCATAAAAGGCGAGGAAGAAAAGTGCCTTCAGTCCGGAATGGACGGTTTTATGTCTAAGCCCCTTGATTATAAGACTTTAAAAAATATCATCGAAAAATATATCGAAAAAAAAAGATCCTCTGATTAACGGCCGGAGTCGTCTTTTTGAATGAGTCAACATCTATAAAAATAGTTCGTTTTCATCTGGTGTGGATAGCTTGCTAATTTAATATATCTATGATATTATACGATGCAAAAAAATTATATCAGGAGGCCTGTAAATGTCACTCGATCGTTTTAAATATTACAAATTTCTAATGTTTCTGGCCGCGTTATCTTGTATTTACGGTGGAATCGCTTATTGCCAGGAAGCTAAAAAAATAATCATAGGCGTTTCACTTCCGACTCAGCGCGAAGAACGCTGGGTTCGCGACGCGCGGCAGATAAAAGAAGAGGCTAAAAAACGCGGCTTCGAAATAAAAATGCAGATATCCGATAACGACGCTATGAAGCAGATCGCTCAGTGCGAAAATCTTATAGCCGGCGGCATCGATATTTTAATACTTGCCCCGCACGATGTGACGGGCGCGGCGCCTATAGTCGAAAATGCCCACAGAGCAGGAATAAAGGTTATATCCTATGGCCGGCTCGTGATGAACGCCGATTGCGATCTATACGTTTCATTCGATAACGAAAAAGTCGGCGAAATACAGGGGGAATTTATCACCAGAATGTCGCCTGAGGGTAATTATGTAATTTTATCAGGCCCGCCTACCGATGGTAACGCGGCGATGTTTAAAACAGGCGCCATGAAGTATATAAAACCACTCAGCGATAGGGGCGATATCAAAATAGTCATGGATCAAACAGTTAAAGACTGGCAGCCTTCGGAAGCCATGAAAATAGTAGAAAACGCTCTTACGGCAAATGATAATAAAATAGATGCCATACTCGCGCCGAATGACGGCACCGCCGGTGGGGCGATTCAGGCCCTCGCCGCGCAGGGTATGGACGGTAAAGTCGTGGTAACCGGACAGGACGCCGAATTATCCGCGGCGCAGCGTATCGTTGCGGGCACGCAGTCGATGCTGGTTTTTAATGATACCCGCAAACAGGCCATAGCTGCGGTTGACGCGGCCGAAAAAATACTGTTTTCTAAAGAAGTCGAAATAACTAAAAAAATAAATAACAATAAAAGCGACATACCTTCCTTATTATTAACTTCGGTCGCAGTCGATAAAACCAATATAGACAACATCATAATAGACAGCGGTTACCTGTCTAAAGAAGAAGTTTATAAAAAATAAAGTTTTTGTTTTATAACGGAGCCGTTTTTCCAGGAATATCAATATCGATATCAATAATAATAATATTAATAAAATAATGTAATGTAATGTAATGTAATGTAACACAGTGTATATGGAGGTTTTCAATGTCATTTTATCGTTTTAAATATTACGAATCCCTAATATTTCTTGTCGTTTTATCTTTTATCTACGGCGGAAGCGCTTATTGCCAGGAAGCTAAAAAAATAACCATAGGCGTTTCGCTTCCAACTCAGCGCGAAGAACGCTGGGTGCGCGACGCGCGGCAAATAGAAGACGAAGCTAAAAAACGCGGCATCGAAATAAAAATGCAGATATCCGATAACGACGCCATGAAGCAGATCGCCCAGTGCGAAAATCTTATATCCGGCGGTATCGATATTTTAATACTTGCCCCGCACGATGCGACCGGCGCCGCGCCCATAGTAGAAAACGCCCACAGCGCGGGAATAAAGGTCATATCTTACGACCGGCTCGTGATGAACGCCGATTGCGATCTATATGTTTCTTTCGACAACGAAAAAGTCGGCGAAATACAGGGCGAATTTATTACAAAAGCAATGCCTAAAGGCAATTATATAGTATTATCCGGCTCGCCTACCGATAATAACGCGGCGATGTATAAAGCGGGCGCTATGAAATATATAAAACCTCTTGCCGATAAAGGCGATATCAAAATAGTCATGGAGCAGTCGGTCAAAGACTGGCAGCCTTCGGAAGCCATGAAAATAGTAGAAAACGCCCTTACGGCAAATGACAATAAAATCGACGCCATACTCGCGCCGAATGACGGCACCGCCGGCGGGGCAATCCAGGCGCTTGCGGCGCAGAATATGGAAGGCAAAGTCGTGGTAACCGGCCAGGACGCCGAATTATCCGCGGCACAGCGCATCGTTTCGGGCTCGCAGTCGATGACGGTTTTTAAAGATACCCGCAAACAGGCGATAGCGGCAGTTGACGCGGCCGAAAAAATCCTTTCTTCTAAAGAAGTCGAAATAACTAAAAAAATAAATAACAATAAAGGCGACATACCTTCTTTGTTATTAATGCCGGTCGCCGTCGATAAAACTAATATAGACAGCGTTATAATAGACAGCGGTTATTTATCTAAAGAAGAAGTTTATAAAAAATAAGGCGGTTGATTTATTTTGAACTGCGATACGGCGCTTTCAATGAAAAATATAACGAAGGCATTTCCCGGAGTCAAAGCTCTCGACGGCGTTGATTTCAGCGTTAAAAAAGGCGAGATACACGCTTTGGTCGGCGAAAACGGCGCAGGCAAATCCACTCTCATGAAAATATTGAGCGGCGTTTATCCGGCAGGCTCTTTCGACGGCGAAATAATATTAGGCGAAACAGCGGCGTCTTTTTATAATATAAAAGACAGCGAGGCGGCCGGAATCGCTATAATATATCAGGAACTCGCTCTTGTAAGCCAGCTTACGGTATGCGAAAACATAACTCTCGGAAATGAAACCTGCGGCCGTTTCGGCGTTATCGACCGGAACGCGGCTTTCGCGAAGGCCGCATCCGCTCTTAAACGCGTCGGGCTGAACGTCAGTCCCGCTGAAAAAGTAGTTAATCTGGGCGTGGGCGAGCAGCAGCTCGTCGAAATTGCGAAGGCGCTTTCAAAACATGCGCGTATTTTAATATTAGACGAACCGACGGCCTCTCTTACCGAAACCGAAGCCAATAATCTCGCCGTGATATTAAAGGAACTCAGAAATGAAGGCATTACCTGCATTTATATATCGCACCGGCTCAGGGAAGTTTTTGAATTAGCCGATACCATAACGGTTTTAAGAGACGGCCGCACGGTGTGTACCGTCGATAAAAACGATATCGACGAAGAAAAATTAATAGCCAGAATGGTAGGCCGTGAGCTTAAACAGATATATCCTCGTAAAAAACGCGAAGCGGGCGATATAATATTTGAAGTGCGCAACTGGTCGGTATTTGACGGAGCGCGCGGAAAAAACTCCGTCAGCGACGTTAGTTTCACGCTCAGGCGCGGTGAAATACTCGGGTTTTCAGGCCTGGTTGGCGCCGGCCGCAGCGAATTATTCATGAATATAATAAAAGCCGCCGGCGAAACCGTATCGGGCGAGCTGCTGCTAAACGGCGCGCCAATCGACATAAAAAGCGTTGGAGACGCCGTTAAAAATAAAATAATGCTCGCTACCGAAGACAGAAAGCGCTTCGGCTTAGTGTTATCAATGGATATTAATAAAAATATATCGCTGGCTTCGCTGGATAAGATTTCGAAACGGTCAGTAATTGATAAAAATGCCGAAATACAAAATTCGACGCGCTTTGCAGCGGAGCTTAAAATAAAAACGCCTTCGGTCGAACAGCTGGCCGGTAATTTAAGCGGCGGTAATCAGCAGAAAGTAGTTATCGCCAAAGCGCTTATGATTAAGCCGCAAATACTGATATTAGACGAACCGACGCGCGGCATCGACGTCGGTGCTAAATTAGAAATTTATAATATAATAAACGAACTCGTAGATGCCGGAGTCGGAG
This sequence comes from bacterium UBP16_UBA6123, assembly GCA_002423385.1. Taxonomy (GTDB): domain Bacteria; phylum Muiribacteriota; class UBA9980; order UBA9980; family UBA9980; genus UBA9980. The sequence continues at coordinate 19,332 of DIVV01000071.1, read as the reverse complement.
TCATAATAGTATCTTCAGACCTGACCGAGATTATAGGCATGAGCGATAAAGTGGCGGTTATGCACGAAGGCGCACTGAAAGCGGTGCTCGATATAAGTGAAGCCACGCAGGAAAATATAATGCGCCATGCGACGAACGCCGCATAAGCCGGCTGGCCAAAAACGGAGAAGCCCGGGCTGGTTTATATAATTCGGCCCGCGCGGATAAAATTAAGATTTATAAAATTAATTTCAAGGAGATAAAATGCAGCGCGAGGAAATGTCTTTATATAAAATAACCGTAAATTCCTTTAAAAATAATTTCCGGCAGTACACCATGATAATAGCCCTGATAGTGATCTGGACGATATTTTCTTTTACTACCGGCAAGGTTTTTTTAACTCCGCGCAATTTATCTAATTTATTTTTACAGACCGTGCCGGTTGGAATTCTCGCCGTGGGAATGACTCTTATTATAGTCACCGGTAATATAGATCTTTCGGTCGGCGCCCTCGCCGGTTTTTGCGGCGCCATAGCAGCGGTTTTACAGGTTAAATATCAATTTTCGACGGTAAGCGTAATTTTTGCCGCGCTCGGAGTCGGTTTGCTTATAGGCCTCTGGCACGGATTCTGGGTTGCCTATCAGAAGGTTCCGGCTTTTATAGTCACTCTTTCGAGCATGCTCGCGCTGCGAGGCGCCATACTCGGAGTCACAGACGGCATGACCATAGGGCCGATGCAGGATTCATTCAAGGCTATAGGCCAGAAATATCTGCCGTCTTTTTTTTCGAAGACTCCGCATTTTAACGATTCAACTCTTATACTCGCCCTTGTCTGCATAGCCCTATATTTGATATTCGACTGGAAAAACCGCAATGAGCGCATTAAATTCGGATTCGAAACTCTGCCGCTTAAAGCGCAGATATTAAAGATGGTCTTAATATCTATTGCCATAGGAGCCTTTTTCTCGGTTATGATTTTTTACCAGGGCATAGCCTATTGCGTATTGCTTTTAATGGCGATAACCCTCGTTTTTAGTTTTGTGGCAGGCAATACGGTATTCGGCAGACGGCTTTACGCTATAGGCGGCAATGCCGACGCAGCGCGCCTTTCGGGTATCAATATCGGAAAAAATATCATGCGGCTCTTTGTGATATACGGCTGCCTTACCGCCGTCGCGGGTGTAGTCTTAACCGCGCGGCTTAACGCGGCGACGACTTCCGCGGGCACCAATATGGAGCTCGACGCCATAGCGGCCGCCGTAATCGGCGGAACAAGCCTTTTAGGCGGCGAAGGAACTATAATCGGCTCTATAATCGGCGCATTGATAATGGCAAGCCTCGATAACGGCATGAGCCTTATGAATATGAATATCACCTACCAGTACATCATTAAAGGCATGATTCTTTTATTCGCCGTCTGGCTCGATATTTATAACCGTCGGAAATAAAATCGGAAATAAAATTGTTGAATTTATATTAAATTGCAAGTATAATATAGCGTAATAGAAATTTGATTCAATTTATTTTATTTAATTACATTGCGTTTCATTTCATTTCATTTCATTCAATTTATTTTATTTTATTTAATTGCTTCGTATTCGTTTAATAATATATATCAACGGAGGAAAAATGAAAATTATGAATTCAAAGCTGAGCGCTGAAAAACTCAGGCTTTATAATTTATTTCCCCGCCTTCTCGGCGATATGACCGGATGGCTCGGGCATATTCCGCGCATTGCCGCGATGAATTTCAATTCGATTTATATAAATCCATTTCATTATCCGGGTTTTTCCGGTTCGCTTTACAGTCCCTCCGATTATTATCGTTTTAATGATCTTTTCATCGACACGAAATCAAAACTTACGCCTGAAAAGCAACTTAAACTGTTCATAGACAGGGCGCACGAGCATAAACTTAAAGTGATAATGGATCTGGTCATCAATCACACAGCCATCGATTCGCCTTTAGTTAAGCAGCATCCTAATTGGTATCTTAAAGACGAAGCCGGAAAGGTTAAAAATCCGGGCGCGATGCACGACGGGAAGATGGTCCTATGGGGCGATCTGGCTGAAATAGATAACGCGGCTTCTAAAGAAATCGATAACCTTTATGAATTCTGGCGCAAGCTCGTTATGCATTATCTGGACCTCGGTTTTGATGGTTTCCGCTGTGACGCGGCTTATCAGGTGCCCTCGAAACTCTGGAAGTTTTTGACGGGCCATGCTAAATCGAAATATCCGCATACTTTATTTATCGCCGAAAGCCTCGGCTGCACAATCGAAGACGCTATCACTCTGGCGGAATCGGGTTTCGATTATACCTTTAACAGTTCGAAATACTGGGATTATAACGAGCCATGGCTCATCAAGCAATATAACGATTCTTTCGAAAAAGTGCGCGGAGTGCCGTCTATAGGTTTCGCCGAATCGCACGACACTCCGAGACTTTTTACCGAGCTCAACGGCAATATGGACGCCATCTGTCAGCGCTGCCAGTTCGTTTCGTTTTTTGCAAGCGGCCTGATGGTTCCTGTCGGCCTCGAATTCGGTTTTAAAAAAGAAATGAGCGTCGTTTCGAGTATGCCCGAAGATTGGGAAAGCACCGAAACGGATTTAAGCGATTTTTTCAAAAAAATCAACGATATTAAGAGCCGTTATAAAATATTAAACGAGGAGTGCGAACTTCAGGTAGTCGATCAACCCAACTGGATGAATGTTTTTTGCTTCCGTAAAGTTTCATTCGACGGCTGCGAGCATATTTTATGCATAGTTAATAAAGATATCAACAACCATCAGTTCGTAGGATTCGGCGATATCAATTCCGCCATCGGCTCCGCCGGCGAGGTAATCGATATTTCACCCATGTACGCACTGCCTTCGGTCAATAAAAATTTTGAATATAATTTAAGGCCAGGCCAGCTTATTTTATTATACGCTGCCGATTAATTCAATATGAAAGTAATACTGAATTAAAATTATGTTTAATAAATTTTTTTTATTTTTAATATTATTATCATCGGCGGCCGGAATTTATGTTTTCGAAGTCAGGCCGCGGCTTCGGGCCTATGAATATGTATGTAATATGCCCGTAGGCGAAATCGAGCTGAGTAAAATATCGCAGGCCGTGCGCGAGGGCGAATTCAGACTCGCCGACATATATTGTAAAGTAAAAGTTACGGTTAAAAACCATAAAATCGAAAGCGTGGAAATCGTTCAAAACGCTTCGAACGACCTGGCGAAAAAGGCCGAAAAGGTTGTTGACGGCGTTATTGCGGCCCAATCGCTGAAGGTCGAATGTATAAGCGGCGCAACGGGCACTTCGAAAGTCATATTAAAATCGATTGAAAACGCTTTAAAATAAAAGATCGCATAATAATAATAATAATAATAATAATGATGATGATGATGAAAAAATATAATAAAATAAACGAAAAAATACTAAATGAATTAAAGTTCATCGCCGGCGCAGGAAGCGTTATCACGGAGGCTGAGCGGCTCGAGGCTTACTCGCACGACGAGCTGATGGAACCATCCTGTATGAAATATCCGCAAGCCGTAGTTTTTGCTAAAAGCGCTGAGGAAGTATCGCAGCTTTTAAAATTGGCCAATCGCGAAAATATACCAATAATACCGCGCGGAGCTGGTACTGGCCTCACTTCAGCGTCGGTGGCCATATATGGCGGAATAATATTGTCGCTGGAAAAAATGGATAAAATAATAGAAATCGATTCGCAAAATATGTTTATGACGGCGGAGGCGGGCGTGCGCACCGCCGAAATACAGCGCGCCGCGCGTGAAAACGGGATGCTCTACGCCGGCGATCCTTGCAGCGGCGAAAGTTCATTTATAGGCGGTAACGCCGCCACTAATGCGGGCGGCAATAAAGCGGTCAAATACGGAACGACGCGACGCCAGATTTACGGCCTTAAAATAGTCACGGCCTCCGGCGACATCCTCACGCTCGGCGGCAAGTGCATGAAAGATTCCACCGGATACAGTCTTATCAACCTCGTTATCGGCTCGGAGGGAACGCTTGCCGTAATTACCGAAGTGTGTCTTAAATTGATGCCGCTGCCGGCCGAATCGATAGATTTATTAATAATTTTCAACGATTTTAAAAAAGCGGTAGAAATGGTCCCGCGCATAATTAAACTTGGAGTTAACCCGACCTGCGTTGAATTTATGGATAACGCCGTCATAAAAAATTGTGAAAAATTTATAAAGGAAAAACTGCCTCACAGCGAAAACGGCCATTATATTATAGTTAAATTAGAAGGTTCTAACATTGAAAATCTCGAGCAGGATTCGATTAAAATAGACGAGCTTTGTTCTAAAAACGGCGCGCTAGAAACTCTGGTCGCTGACCCTGCTCGTATATGGAAGGCCCGCAACGCTTTCGCCGAAGCCGACAGGGCCGAAAGTCCCGTTTTTTCGGCGGAAGACCTTGTCGTGCCGCCGGCCGCGATTGCGGACGCGGTTAAATATATTGCCGGGCTTGCCGCCGGTTATGGTTTAACCGTTCACTGCGCCGGGCATGCCGCCGACGGAAACGTTCACGCTCATATTTTAAAAGGAGCGCTAGTCGAAGGCGAATGGCGTGAAAAACTTAACTCCTTTCAACGTGAACTTTACGCTAAAGTATATTCAATGGGCGGCAAATTATCCGGCGAACATGGAATCGGATATAAAAGAACCGCGCTTATGAGTGAGTTTTGTAATAAAACTGAGCTGGATATGATGAAGGCTGTTAAAAAAGCGCTCGACCCGAATCTCATATTGAATCCTGGTAAAATTTTTATAATCGACGAATAAAACCTTAACGGGTTTATTAAGAGGAATGAAGCCGCCATGGATGATTTGAAAACTTTTGACGCCGATAAATTCTTGAAGCACGTGTTGAATAAAAAAGACCTTGCCGCCGAAATTATGCGTATCTTTTTCGAGGATATAAATTCATTTATGGTTGAGTTGGTAAGAGCCACCGAAATCAACGATTTTATATCGCTTCGTAAAAACGCCCATCGCTTAAAAGGCTCTTCTTTAAATGTCAGCGCGGAAAAATTGAGCACGCTGTTTTTAAAACTCGAAAATATAGGTAAAAACGATACGGTCATAGGCGCTCAGGAAGTGATCGTTGAAATTTTCGCTGAATTGGAAAACTTCAAATATTACGTTTCAAATTCTCATGTTTTTGAGAATTCCAAATTCAATTTTTAATTTTTAATTTTATAAAATATTTCGAATTTTATTCGGGCTGTTGAGGCTGCTCCACCGGGAATGAATCAATAAAAGCCTTAGCGGCAAGTCTTACCGATTCATCGCTGTCCTGAAGCATGCGGCTGATCGGGCCCAGGCAGCTTTTATCGCCAAGGCGGTTAAGCGCCGTGACTGCGTTCCAGCGGATCACTACGTTTTCGTTGTTTAATAAGTCGATAAGGGCTACGAGCACGGCCGGCGTGCTGAAATTACCGAGAGCGGCCGTGGCGTTTTCTTTTACCTGTTCAGATTCGTCAGCGAGAGCTTCGAGCAATACGTCAACCGCCTCGCTGTTTTCCAGATAGCCCAGAGTTTCGATGACCATGGCGCGTATCGCGCTGGAAGGGTCTTTTACTAAGGACATAAGAGCATAGGTCAGGTGATTTTTGCCGTCGATATCCGAAAGCCAGAACGCTAAGGACCTTACGGCCGTGATAACGGCTGTTTTAACCATTTCAGAAGGGCTGTCGATTATTAGAAGAAGATCGGATATCACTTCGGGAGTTTTAAGCTCGCCTAGAGCGAGCGCCGCGTTTATAACCACCTGCTCGCTATCATCTTTAAGCCGTTCCGTCAATATTTTAACATAAGGCGTTATATCGCCGACAAGAAGTTTGCACAATTCGCCGAGTTCACCGAGCGCTTTTACCGCGGCCGCGCGAACGTTAGCGTATTCGCTGTTATTTATATGCCTTGTTATATCGTCGATAACCGAAAGATCGTTTATTTTAGAAAGCGCTTCTATACACGCTACGAGCACTTCGTCGGAATGGTTGTCGTTTAAAATTTCATGCAGTTGCCCAAGAAACATTTCGTGCGGATAATCGCGCGCGATAATAAGCGCCTCTTTTTTTACGGCGTCCGAATTATGTGCCAGACCGCGTTTTATAAATTCGAAACCCTGAGTTACGCCTAATTTACATAAAAAACCGCAGGCCGTAAATTTAACTTTTAACGATGAATTTTTGCTGGCTTCGATTACCGCGGGCGCGCTCGCCGGATCGCTTATTTTAGAAAGCGCGTTTAAAATTATAAGCTGCAACTCTTCGTCGTCGAACTGAAGAGCTTCTATAAGCGAGGCGGCCGAACCGGTGAAACGCATTTCGCCGAGCGCGAAGGCGCTGGCTTTTTTTAAATCGTAGTCTGAGAATTCGCTTAAAACTTTGCGCAGAAAAGGAAGGGCCGAAGCGTCGCCGATAAAAGCGACAGCGAGCATAACCTCGATTCGAAATTCAATTTCGTGGTTGTCCATGAAGGATTCGAGAAGCGATTTAACTACGTGCCTGTCAAGAAGTTTTTTTACGTTATAAGCGATCTGTTTTATTTTTTTTACCGCGCGGCTGCGTACTTCGATTGAAGCGGCTTTTAAATCTTCGAGAAGATTAACTGCCGTTTCTACCTGATAATCTATTGATTCAGGGGATATATCAAGGCTCAAACCTTCAAAATATTTACTATCCATTATTACCTCGTGGCTTCATAAATTAAATGATGCAACTGGGGCTTAATAATTTTTTCATAAGCGAGTTTCACGGCGTTTTTAGAACCTGGAAGAGATATTATGATTTTATTTCCGACGGTTCCGCAGACGGCCCGGCTCATAATAGCCCTCACGCCTATTTCTTCGTAGCTCAACAATCTGAAAATTTCGCCGAAGCCGTTCAGTGTTTTTCTAAAAAGCGGGGTGATCGTTTCGATGGTTATGTCTTTTGAAGAAAGCCCCGTGCCGCCGGATATAATAATTGCGTGTGAATCGCTATCAATAAAATCGCCGACAATTTTTTTTATGGCTTCCTCATCGTTTTTAATTAGATTATACCCAGCTTCTTCGATGCCGTCGGTCGATTTAATATTTTCTTTGAGCCACTTTCCGGTTTCGTCGGTATCGATAGTGCGCGAATCGCTTACTATACAGATCGCGAGTTTAACAGGGCCTATCTTTTGAGCGGCTTTTTCGTGCTCGTGATGATGGCCGCTTTGATTGTCATTTTTATGTTTGTGACCACCGCCGTTTTCGTTTTTATGCTCCTGGCCCTGAAAATGGACGACTTCACTTGAACCGCCGCCATTTTTATCGGAGTTAGAGTCGAAATTCAATCTATCTTCCATTTTTATTCCTTAATTTAATTATAGTTCATTTTAACCTAAAATGCAAAAAATATAAATACTTATTTTCATTTTCATTTTCATTTTCATTTTCATTTTCATTTTTTATAATAATTACAAATTAAATCCGGTTCGCTTAATTTAAAGTTACTAATTTCAAGGCGTTTTCATAAATTTTAATGTCGAGCGGCGGCTGATCGTGGATTTCACCGTCGATCTGCGAATAAACGTTTCCAGTAAAAGGACCGGCCGCGCGCTCGATTAAACATTGTTTAATTTGATACCGGCTGATTTTAAGGCCCCTGAAATTATAACGTTTTGTGACTACCTGAAAGAAAAATTTGAAATAATCGTTTATATCTTTCGAATTAAGCATGAATAAATCTAAAAAACCATCGCGCGGGTCGGCATTTTCACTGAGTATATATCTGCCGCCGTAATATTTGGTGTTTGAAACCACGGCAAAATCGGCGTAAAACTCTTTTACGCCGAAAACCGAGCGGGCCGTTATTTTTAATTTTGGAAATTCATAATTTAAAATCGATTTAAGTCCCACTAAAAGATAGGCGAACGGCCCGCAGATTTTTTTTACTTTAGATTCGTTAGCTATCATTTTTTCAATATCGTTTATAACGAAAGCGTCAAATCCGACACTTGCCATCATTATAAAATAACGCCCGTTACACGCTCCGATATCCATGGGGGCTGGTTTTGCCGTTAACGAAGACTGAAGGGCTTTTTGAGCGTCGTTAGAAAATCCGCTTTCTTTCGCAAAAACGTTAACCGTGCCGAGAGGGATGGGACATACTTCTGGAAGAAAAAGCGAGGCGGCGGCCCCGCTAGCTGAGCTATGGCAGAGGCCGGCGTTATTTTCGCGCACCGCCATAAGCCCGCTGATCACTTCGTTGAGCGTTCCGTCGCCGCCAGCGGCATAAATGCGTTCAGCTCCGTCTTCTATAGCGTTTTTTACCAGGTTGATGCCGTCGCCGCGCGCCTGTGTTTGATATATTAAGGGGTGAACGCCGTTTTCGTCAAGAATTTTGATTACTGCATTCAGCGGAAGCTTTTTCGCGTTACGCGCGCGGGCGTTATAAATTACCGCGTATTTTTTTAAACCGCCGTTATTTTGCATAACACACCCCTTTATTTGAGTTGTTTATTTAAGCCCTTTAATTTCTTTAGATATTTCGCTTTTAATTAAAGATATTACTTCGCCGGTTTCAACGACCTTTAATTCTTTTGAATTTCTTCTTTTGAATTCCACTTTACCCTCGGCGGCATAGCGTCCTACGGCGACTCTTATAGGAATTCCGAGAAGATCGGCGTCTTTGAATTTAAACCCGGGCTTTTCAGCGCGGTCGTCAAAAATCACTTCGATATTTTCATCCTTCATTTTTTGATAAAGCTCTTCTGCGCATTTTTTTTGCGTTTCGTCGCTTGAATTGAGCAGTATAAGAATTACATGGTAAGGCGCGATCGGCATCGGCCAGCAGATTCCGTCGGCGTCGTTATTCTGCTCGACGGCCGCCTGCATTGTGCGCCCTACGCCTATTCCGTAGCAGCCCATTATAACCGGCTGTTCCTGTCCGGCTTCGTCGATATATTTTGCGCCGAGCGATTCGGAATATTTAGTGCCAAGTTTGAAAATGTGGCCGACCTCTATGCCGCGGGCTTTTTCGAGCCTGGCGCCGCATTGCGGACACGGATGTCCCGCATCGACCATAACTAAGTCCACGAAAGAATTTATCGAAAAATCTGATAAATTAACGTTTTTAAGATGATAATCTTTTTGGTTCGCGCCCGTTACGAAATCGCATAGATGTTTCATCGAATTGTCGGCGATTATCTTTACATTCGGATTAATCCCGATAGGGCCGCCGAAACCGGGATATGCGCCAGTGCGTTTCAGCACTTCTTCGGATGGAATCATTTCAAGATTTATGAATTTTAAATGGTTTTTAAGTTTGATTTCGTTGAGTTCGAATTCGCCGGAAATTAGCGCCACAACATCTTCACGGCCGTCGTTTTCGGCTTTGCCATTGGTGAAAAATAATATTTTGCAAAGTTTCTTTTTATCGACGCTCAAAAATTTAGCGAGATCTTCTATAGTTGAAGCGCCCGGAGTGTGTATTTTTTCGAGCCTGGAAGCGGAGCGTTCACAGCCGCAGCCAGCCGGTATTTCAGGACCTATTATTTTATCTAACTGCGTCGAGGCTTTTTCGACATTAGCCGAGTATCTGCATGAATCGCAGTAAACGATTGCATCTTCGCCTGAAGGCGCTATTACCATGAATTCGTGGGATGAAGAGCCGCCGATAGCGCCCGTGTCGGCGTCAACAACGGTATATTTTACTCCGCAGCGCTCGAATATATTGCAGTATGCGGCGTGCATTTTTTTATAATTAATATCTAAGCCTTCGGCGCTGGTATCGAAAGAATAAGCGTCTTTCATCGTGAATTCACGGGCGCGCATAAGTCCGAAACGCGGACGTATTTCATCGCGGAATTTAGTTTGTATCTGATAGAGCGTTACCGGCAATTGCTTGTAAGAACGCACGTCATGGCGGATCAAATCGGTTATTACTTCTTCGTGAGTCGGGCCGAAGCAGTATTCGCGCTCGGCGCGGTCTTTTATTTTTAGCATTTCAGAGCCGTAAACTTCCCAGCGGCCGGTTTCTTTCCATAAATTAGCCGGAAGAATGCAGGGCATGATTACTTCCTGCGCGCTGGCGGCGTTCATTTCGCTTCTAATGATATTTTCGATTTTTTTAATGACTAAATTAGCCAGCGGCATTATAATATAAATACCCGACGCTAATTTTCTGACTAATCCCGCGCGCATAAGCAGCTTGTGGCTGATTATTTCGGCGTCCGCGGGCTCTTCCTTCGAAGTTCTGATAAATGATTGTGAAAAACGCACCGTATTCCCTCCGTAAAATCTTAAAATTTATTTTTAAGTTAAATTATTTCATTTTTATTTATACTTAAGCTCCCCATATGAGCCGTACAATATCTTTGTAAGTTACCAGTATCGCCAGCAGTATCAGCAGCACGATTCCGAATGCGTGTATTTTTTCTTCGATAGCGGTAGATAATCTTCTGCGCCTGATAGTTTCGATGAATGTGAAAATTATTCTTCCGCCGTCAAGACCGGGTATCGGAAATAGATTGAGCAGGCCTATATTAATGGATATGAGCGCCGTTATATTCAGCAGGCTGAAAAAACCTTCGACCGCCTGGTCTTTAACTGTTTTAGCTATGCCGACCGGGCCCTGTACATAATCCATTGAAATAGCGCCCATCACTAATTTTTTAATCCCCTTAACCATTTCGATTGTAATCATCACTACCTGGTTGAAAGAAGCCTTCGCGCCTTCAATTATCGTTAATCTTTCGCCCACCGAGCTTTTCATGGCGACGCCTATGCGGCCCTCGCCTGAAACGCTATCTAATCGCGGCGTAACCTTTGTTTCGACGAGTTCGTTATTTTCGCCGCGCGCAACCGTTACGGCAAGCTCTTTGCCGGGATTCTGCGAAATAAAAACCAGCATTTCGGCCCATGTGTAAATATCTTCGCCGTTAATTTTAACTATTTTGTCTTTTGGCTTGATACCGCCTGCCGCGGCGGGCATGCCGTCCATTACATCGCCGATCAAAGGCATTACCGGCGGCAAAAAACCGAAATGTTCCGCGAAATCGATCTTTGATTCGATCAATACTTCGCCCGTCGCGCGCGCGACGATAAAATTAATCGTTTTACCTTCGTTTTCCTTTAATTTTTCTTCTATCTGGCTGTAATATTTAATTTCGCTTCCGGCTATTTTTAAAATGCGGTCGCCCGGTTTGAATTTAGCTTTAAAGGCAGGCGATTCAGGTATAACTTCGCCTACTTCATTGATAGTGTTAGCCATAATGCCTATATAACCCTTTCCGGTTTTCGGGTTAGCTTTAGGTTTTACCGTAAAATCGACTATGGCACCGCCGCGTTCGATTTTAACTTTAACGTCTGCGTCCGGCTTCTGCTGGACGTAATTTCTGAATTGATCCCAGTCTTTAACAGCCATAGAATCAACTTCTATAATACGGTCGAGTTTTTGAATGCCGACTTCATAGGCGGGGGAATCCGCGACGACCATCGAAACTACCGGAATGGTATAATAAGGTTTCTGGGCAAGGCCATAGCCGGAATATATGATCCAGTATATTAAAAAAGCGAGTACAAAGTTCATAAAAGAACCGGCGAATAAAATAAGCATTTTAACCAGCGGGCTTTTATTGTAAAAAGCGCGCGACGGATCTTCGAGTTCGTCGTTTTCATCCATACCGGCAAGATCCACATAGCCGCCGAGAGGTATGGGGCGAACGCAGTAATGCGTTTCGTTGACGGTTTTACCGAATAAAAGCGGGCCGAACCCGACGCAAAATTCACGCACTAAAACACCGCTTTTTTTAGCGGTTATGTAATGACCGAATTCATGAAATACAACGATTAGAGATATTACAAAAGACACAGAGAGAAATCCGATTATAAAACCCATTGCTTATATGACCTCCAGATATTTAATTCAGTGTTAATTATTTCGATTTTTACATTTTTAAACTTACATTATTAAAATTTTCGTTAATTTTTAATTATTCATATATCTATCAAGTGTTTATCGACATTAATTTATACTATATGACCGCGTTTTCTTTATTTAAGCAATAAAACGAAGTAATAATAAGATACCGGCAGCGTTAATAAAAGACTGTCGATACGGTCTAATGCCCCGCCGTGGCCCGGAATCAGCGACGAAGAGTCTTTGACCCCGCCGTCGCGCTTGAACTGTGATTCGATTAAATCGCCGAGTACGGAAAAAGCGTTTAATATAAATGCGTATAAAACATAAGCCCATAAAGGAATTCCGGCGACCGGCGAATATTTATAAAATATAAAAGCCGCCGCGCATGAGAAAAATAACCCGAAATATACGCCTATAACGGATTTTTTAGGCGAAATAACCGGCGACAGCTTTTTTTTATCGCGCCCGAAGGCCATGCCGCCGAAATAAGCGAAAGTATCCGCGGCCCACGCTAAGGCAATGCTCATAAAAAGAAAAAAAGCGCCGTGTTCGAGATTGCGTATATAGGCCGCAAAACTTAAAAAAACAGGTATATAAATATATGCGAATATAGTCACCGAAATATCGGCTATCGAATTTTCTATGCGCTTATAAAATTGCAGCCATAAAATTAAAAATACGGCGCCGGTTATCATGGCCGGCGCAAATTCGAAGCCGTGAGACTTTTTATTGACAAATGAAAAGTGGACGTTGATATAGTAAATAGCCGTCATTATAAAAACCGGTAATTTAAAGCCGGCAATCGACTTTTGCGCCGCTATATCGAAAAATTCGTTTAAAGCGGAAATGCTTAAAATAAGAAGCAGGGCGCACAACACCAGACCGCCGTAATATACGGCGGCTATTATAAAAGGTATTAACAACAGGGCGGATATTATCCTTTTAATCATTTAATTTAAGCCGGACGGGCCGGCCCGATACCTCCAAATCTGCGTTCGCGGGAATTGTAATCGATTATAGCGGCCGTTAAATCCGATTCATCGAAATCCGGCCATAATTTGCCGGTTATATAAATTTCGCTGTAAGCTATCTGCCACAGAAGAAAATTTGAAATACGAAATTCGTTCGAGGTTCTTATGAGCAGCTCGGGGTCCGCCAGTGACGGAGCATATAAATAATTTCTAATATAGTCTTCGTCGATGTAGTTCATATCGCCGGCATTTTTATTATCAGCCGCCGCGCCTGAAGCGTGAATAGCCGCTATGCGCCTTATCGCGTCGATAATTTCCGCGCGGCCCGAATAATTTACCGCAAGATTCAGGCTCATTCCGCCGCAGGAAGCCGTGGCTTCTTTTGTTTTAGTAATAGTTTCGCGGACCTCAGGCGGCAGCTCGCCAAGGCGGCCGATAACGTTAAAACGAATATCGTTATCGATGAATTTCGATAATTTCGATTTCATGTATTCGTTGAAAATCGACATTAAAAAATTGACTTCCTGTGCGGGGCGTTTCCAGTTTTCCGTCGAAAAAGAATAAAGCGTGAGCGCGCCCACGCCTATTTTAGCGCAAAATTCAGTTATTTTTTCGACGACCGTGACGCCTTTCATGTGGCCGTAAGTGCGCGGCTGGCCCTGCCTGACGGCCCAGCGGCCATTACCGTCCATTATAATGGCTATGTGCGACGGCTTGGGCATCGACTTTAATTCTTCGATGGAATAGTTATTCATAATAAATCTGCCCGTGGTATATAATAAACGCGCCGCGCCCGGCCGCGGTATGTATCCCGTCTGCGGGCGCGGCTTTTTTCGATGTGTTTTTGTTTATAAAAAAATCAAATTAAGCCGTCAATATATCTTTATTTTTAGATTCCGTAACCTCATCGATTTTAATTATATATTGGTCGGTTATCTTTTGAATTTTATCGTTGGCTTTTTTAAAATCGTCTTCGGTTATTTCAGAATCGTTTTTAGATTTTTTTATCGATTCAAGAATATCGCGACGGTGATTACGGACCGCTATCTTATATTCTTCAGATTTTTTCTTAACGATCTTCACTAATTCCTGACGGCGTTCTCCGGTAAGCGGCGGCACGTTCAATCTTATTATATTACCGTCGAGCTGAGGGTTAATGCCGATATCCGATTTTTGAATCGCTTTGTTTATTTCGTTGAGCGCGGTTTTATCGAATGGAGTTATTATTATCTGCTTGGGATCGGGCACGGAAATGGTAGCTACCTGAGTTAAAGGCGACTGCGTTCCGTAATAATCGACTCTGATTTTATTTAAAATACTCGCGTTAGCGCGCCCGGTGCGGAATGTAGAATATTCGTCCTTTAAAGCCGTGATCGTTTTTTCCATTTTATCGGTTAACTGCGAATAAATTTTTTCTAACAATTTAGCTCCTCCTTAACAATAATGCATAGTGCATAGTGGATACTGCATAGTGTAAGCGCGTAAAGTCATAAATTAACGCAAAATTTTATTTGAGGCTTCAACGGCAGGTTTCAGCGTGAATAAGCGAACCTATGTTTTCGCCCCTGACTATTTTTAATATATTTCCTTCTTCACGTATATTAAAAACGATTATCGGCATGTCATTTTCCATGCAGAGTGTAAAGGCCGTCATATCCATGACGTTCAACCTTTTTTCGATGGCCTCGTTAAAGGTTATCTTATTAAATTTGACCGCGTCGGGATATTTCATCGGGTCTTTGGAATATATGCCGTCAACCTTCGTGGCTTTTAAAAGCAGGTCGGCCCGCAGTTCGACGGCGCGAAGCGCCGATGGAGTATCGGTTGTAAACAAAGGATTGCCCGAACCTGCCGCAAGAATTAAAACGCGCTTTTTTTCGAGGTGCCGGTGCGCGCGACGCAATATAAAAGGCTCAGCGACTGATTTAACTTCTAAAGCGGACAGAACCCGTGTGGTAAGCCCGGTTTTTTCGATTGAATCCTGCAGGGCGAGAGCGTTCATAACGGTAGCCAGCATTCCCATATAATCGGCCGAGCATCTTTCAAAGCCCAATTCTTTAGCGTATATGCCGCGAAATATATTGCCGCCGCCCACTACTATCGCTATTTCGACGCCCAGGTCGTAAACCTGTTTAATTTCATTTGAAATTCTTTTCAGCGTAGCCGGATCGTAGCCCGAGCCGGCCGGACCGCCAAGAGTTTCACCTGATAATTTTAATAAAATGCGTTTATATTTTACTGTCAATTTAATTTTCCTTCCGCCGCCGCCTCGCGCGCCCGGCCGGTTAAACGGCTCAATACTTTGTGGCGGGGCGTTTTAATTAATTATTGTAAATATAAAAGCGCGCCCGGTCGCTATATAAAGTTGATAAAACTTTAAAATCGGAACCGGGCGCTTATTTTGAGTTATAATTATTTACCGATTTCAAATCTGACGAAGCGTTTGATTTTAATAGGCGAGCCTATTTTTTTTACTTTATCCGCAACGTAAGCTCCGACTTTAACCGTCGTGTCTTTTACAAAAACCTGTTCGTTGAGGCATATATCTTCATAAAATTTATTTAATTTGCCTTCGATTATTTTTTCGAGAACGTTAGCTGGTTTTTTCTGTTCAGCCATCTGGCCGCGATAAACTTCTTTTTCTCTTTCGACTTTGTCGGCGGGAACTTCGCTGCGTTCGATAAACTGCGGATTAGCGGCAGCTATCTGCATAGTGATGTCTTTGGAGAATTCGATATATTCGCTGTTGGAAGCAAGAGCCGCGTCACATTCGATTTCTAAGAGCACGCCGAGTTTAGAGCCCATGTGTATATATGAATGAACAAGGCCATTGGAGAATATATTGAATCTTTTAACGCCGAGGTTTTCTTTGATTGAGCCTACTTTTTCAGCTATGAAATCGCTGACTTTAATCGCTTTATTTTTAGCGTAAGGCTGTTCTAAAAGACATACTACTTCGGCTTTTTCGCCCGCGGGAACTTCCTGCGCGTTTAAATATTTCGGTTTAGCTTCCATAACGTGTTCGGCTATTTCTTTTACGAAAGCCTGAAAACCATCGTTACGAGCCACGAAATCAGTTTCGCAGTTAACTTCGACTAAAAGACCGCATTTGTGGTCGGGGGTAACGATGGTGTAAACGATGCCTTCGTTGGCCGTACGGTCAGCTTTAGCTTTAGCCGTAGCCATGCCTTTTTTACGAAGATAATCGATAGATTTTTCGATATCGCCGCCGTTTTCCATGAGAGCTTTTTTGCAGTCCATCATCGGGCAGTCGGTTTTTTCACGAAGTTCTTTTACCATGCTGGCAGTAATTTCCATAATATTTATCCCTTTCCGTTTTATAAATTTTGAATTTTCTATCTAAAAACATGCATACGCTATAATGCATGCATGTTTTTAAGTGATTAGCGATATATGTTTAAATTAAGCGTCGCTGCGGGTCATCTTGCGTTTAGTTTCGCCTATTTTTTCGACTTTAATGATCTTGCTTTCGTCGCCGATAACGGCTTCTATAGCTTCTTTTTCGCTCGCGGTCGAATATTCGTCTTCGATGGTGGTGCTGTCCGGCAGTTCGGTTTCATCGGTAGCCGCGGGAGCTCCGGTGTCTTCGCTGCGGCCTTCGCGGCCTTCGATTATCGCGTTTGAAACGGTCTGCGTGAGAAGTTTTATCGCGCGGATAGCGTCGTCATTGCCCGGAATTACGTAATCGATTTCATCAGGATCGCAGTTTGTATCGACGATTCCAACGGTCGGTATATTTAATTTGCGAGCTTCGGATACGGCTATGTGTTCTTTTTTAGGATCGATTATAAACAGCGCCTGCGGAAGCTTGCGCATATTTTTAATACCGCCGAGGTATTTTTCGAGTTTAACGCGTTCTTTTTCTTTAGCCGATACTTCGCGTTTGGGAAGAAGATCGTAGGTGCCGTCTTCTTTCATGGCTTCGATTCTTTTTAAGTAATCGATACGCTTTTGAATCGTTTCGAAGTTAGTGAGCGTGCCGCCCAGCCAGCGCTGGTTGATAAAGTGCATACCGGCGCGGTTTGCTTCTTCTTTGATCGTTTCCTGAGCCTGTTTTTTGGTGCCTACAAATAAGATCGTGCCCTTGTTGGCCGCTACTGATTTGATGAAATTATAGGCTTCCTGAATTTTTTTAACGGTTTTCTGCAAGTCGATTATGTAGATGCCGTTTCTTTCGGCGAAGATATATCTCGCCATTTTCGGGTTCCAGCGGCGTGTTTGATGTCCAAAATGAACGCCCGCTTCGAGTAAACTTTTCATTGATACTACTGACATGTGAGTAACTCCTCCTTATGGTTTTATTCCGCCACGGACGTCTTGTTTTTGTAAATTCCGCCGCCATGCGTAATTTACGCATGACACCGGGCACCTTCACAAAAATCGGTCCGTGTGTGAATTGCTATAATTTTATCATAAAATTAAAGTTTTTGCAAGATTTTTTGATTATTTATTTTTTAACGACTACGCCGTAATAACTACGGGTGGTCCAGATGGCGTTGAAGGCCGCCGTGCCGTAACGCAGTTGTTTTCCGGTCCACGGATCGTTTACATAAACGTAGCCGTCCTTGACGCCGGTAACTACCATGCAGTGGCCGTCCGCCATGCCGTAACTTTTTGTATCGACATATACTATAACGGGAATTCCGCTTGCCGTAGTGTTTTTCAACCAGTCGATATTGGCGCCGCCGCCGGCGAAACTGCCGTTTAATCCTAATTTTTTAGCGGCGTTAAGCATATCGTCGGAATAAGTAGTGCCTTTGGTATCGGTATTGCAGAGTTTTGCCACTTCTTTAGTGCTGAGTTTAATGCCGTGGTATTCAAGCACCATCGCCAGGCAAGTTGGCGCGCAATAATGCGTTCCGTTGGCGCCGTTAGCGGGATCGAGCTGCGTGCGAATCGGTACGTCGAGTAATTCGGTCTTTTTGCCGCCGCCAAAAAGGCCGCTGAAAAAATCGATTATGCTGGCGAAAAACCCTTTTTTTTCGGCAAGACTTCCGGTTTCGCGAAGCGTACGGTCGGTTACCAGTTCGGAATTCGGAAGCGGGCCCTCGGATGTATCGTTAGTCTGATTTGCATTAGAACTATTATCGGCCCGATTATTTTGCACTTGCGCTTGCGTCTGAGACTGTGTCTGCGTCTGCGCTTGTACATCGGTCGCCTGGTTCTGCTCATTGAGCATTTTATCGTATTGTGATTTATAGTACATATAAATCTGCAATTTTTCGTCGGACTCGCGGCCGCTTATTTTATCGCTGTTGAAATCGCTTATGGCCTGCATACATTCTTTATACGAGGCCTGCATTAAAGTTTGCGCTTCTTTTATATTTTGCGGCTTTTTAAGGCCAAGGCGCGCCACGTCGGCGTTAGTCAACATGCTCTGCGCGAAAGCCATCAGGGCCGTAAAACAAAACAAGAGCGTTAAAATAGATATAAAAACCTTATTTTTAAATTTATTTGCCATAACTATCATCCTTTCATTTTACCGGCTTAAAATCAATCACATCAATTATAACCGCTAAAATGAGTTTTGTCAACGATCTGAATTTAATTTGAATTTAATTATATCTGAATTTGATTATATAACAGTAAATATTATAAGCGGCTCTCACTTAAATAGTGCAGGAAAACCATATTTTAATTTTTTTTTGTAAGGGAGGAAGAAAAGGTTAGCAACCCTTTCTCCCTCCCTTAAACCCTCCCTCATTCTGCAAATTGCCTGACGCTTTTTCGAAGGTTATCGATAGCCTTTTCTGTCTGTGTGTCAATTTGGTGAAGCTCTTTGCGAAGCGTTAGCAAGTTGCCTTTAAGTTTTTTCTTGCCTGCCGTTTATTTGTTTATTTGTTTATTTTTCTATCTCTTATTTTTCTATTTACTTGCCAGCTTGTTTGTTTGCATGTGCGCGCACGCGCGCACATGCGTAGCAATAACGGTTTTACCGTATCTTAAATGGACGGCTCACGGTAAAAATCGGCGTAAATCGACTCTATTAAATTAGCGAAAATTAAGTCAGACCAATATAATTTGATTATATAAAAATTTCTAGTTTTATATGATTTTCGGTGATACAATAAAGTTGTTATACATTAGAGCCTTACCGTGAGCCGAAACATTAAGTTACGGTGGTGCGTAAATAGTACGCCTTCG
>DIVV01000071.1:0-285 GCA_002423385.1 bacterium UBP16_UBA6123 | reverse complement strand
CACGCAACGCGTGCGCGGAGGCAAAGCAAACAAAAGGCATGAAAAAAGTTTGCGACATGACAGCATAACATAAAAAAAGATAAGATAAAATGAAAGATAAGGAAGTAAAGTAAAGTAAAGTAAAGTGAAAAATAAAATGAGGTGAGGTGAGGTGAGGTGAGGTGAGGTGAGGTGAGGTGAGGTGAGGTGAAAAAAATAAAAGAAAAACGGCAAGAGCTTAGTAACGCAAAAATAAAAAGAAAAACTTCGAAGCCGGCAGCAAACACCGCCCGAAATAAAAAGGCT
>DIVV01000125.1 GCA_002423385.1 bacterium UBP16_UBA6123 | reverse complement strand
GCAAGATGACATTACTCGAAGCGACTATTAAGAAGAATTTTAAGAAAAACGAAGAAGAAGTTAATATTAAAACTGCAAAAAATCTGTTAGAGCGTGGAGTTGATATAAAAATAATTTCTGAATCGACCGGTCTTTCAGAAGCTAAAATGAAATCATTAGCGAAGAAGCCAACGAAAGAAGCCGCCTAATCGCTTCCGCCCCTCTCTAAAACTTCAATAGAACGCAAATAAAAGCATATAAATATATAAAAGGCATCTGAGGTCGGAAAGGCTGTGGGTGCCTTTTTTAGTGCATAGTGGACAGTGCATAGTGGGGGCCGATTTTGCACGAGTCATCAGGTGATCGGGCCCGCCCCTAATGACTAACATCTAACGACTAACGACTGATAACGACTTTGCGTTAATGGCACTTGAAAAACAGGGTGTGTTGTGGTATAATATAAATACCATGATAAAAAAAGCAAATAAAACTGTAAATATAAAGAAGCCGGAGCATAGGAAAATGCCGGAGAAGAAGGTTGCGGCCGGGAAGCGTAAAGAACTGTCTGATGGGGCAGGAAAGGCAATCGCTTTTCAGACGATGGAAAAATACTGGATCGACTCTTCCGATGATGCGCTCGATACGGCCAGGCGGTTGATCCGGGGAAAAAAATACGTCCACGCGATGTTTTTCCTACACCTTGCCGTAGAAAAAATTCTAAAAGGGCTTTATATAAACCAAAATAAAGAAGATTCGCCTATCGGGCATAACCTTCAAAAGCTGGCTGAAAAACTTAAAGATATAGCCATCACCGCAGATAACCAAAGAATTTTAGCGCAAATTTCGGCATTTAATATTGCGGCTCGATATGACGATTACAAGCAGAGTTTTTATAGAGCGTGTACGGAAAAATTCGCCAAAGAGTATATGAAAAAAGGCAAGGAGCTTATTTTATGGCTAAAATCCCGATTCGCGTAATCGATGTCGTAAAAAAATTTAAAACTGCCGTCAAAACTCATCTTAATGTTAAAAAGGTGTTGATATTCGGTTCGTATGCAAAAGGCGGCTATACAAAAGATAGCGACATCGACGTATGCGTAATAGCCGATAATATTGAAAATAATTTTATGGCCATGCTGGATATCGCTCCACTGTCTATAGGCGTTGATGCCAGGATCGAACCCGTTGTTTACTCTTACGAAGATTACAAAGAAGAACAGTCGTTCGGCCTGCTTGGTGAAGTTAAACGCTATGGCGTGGAGGTTTAAACGGAGATGGAAGAAACACTGCACACGATCGAGAGCTTGATGTTGGCTCTTACAGCTCCCGCAGCGCCTGCGACCGGCGAAGTTAAAACCAACTAAAACATCATTAGCGCGCAAATAAAAGCGTATAAATATATAAAAGGCATCTGAGGTCGGAAAGGCTGCGGGTGCCTTTTTTAGTGCAAGTGGACAGTGCATAGTGGGGGCCGATTTTGCACGAGTCGTCGGGTGATCGGGCCCGCCCCTGATGACTAACATCTAACGACTAACGACTTTGCGTTAATGGCACTTGAAAAACAGGGCGTGTTGTGGTATAATGTAAATACCATGATAAAAAAAGCAAATAAAACTGTAAATATAAAGAAGCCGGAGCATAAAAAAAGAGGTGAATAATAATGCAGCTTAATATTATTGACTTAACGCAACCGCTATCGAACATGATCGGCGATATTGAAAAAGGCAATAAATGCCTGATTATTAAGGAAGGCAAGCCTATCGCGGAAATATTGCCATTCAAGAAAAAAAAAGAGGGATGGAAGCGCAAAATCAAGAAAGTGAGTCTGCCGGCCAAAGGGCTGGTTGACAAATATATCGAAGAGGAAAGAAGCCTCTCATGAAAATTTTTATGGATACTTCCGTTCTGATAAAGCGTTATCTGGTAGAGGCCGGAAGTGATAAAGTTGACAAACTTTTTGAGTCGGCCAGTCAGATAATCGTTTCTCCTGTTACCGCTATCGAGGCGCGTTCAATATTAAGGCGTCTGCTCGCGGAAAAAAAGATCACACGGCCTGATTATAAAAAGCTCAACGAAGAGCTGTCCTTTGATTTTGATTATTTTACCGTCGTTAACTTCGATGCCGGTCTTGAAGTTGCGGCGAAATCCCTTATCGACCGTTATCAACTCAAGACTCTCGACGCGCTCCAGCTCGCATCGGCGAATTTTAAAAAATCAGAGATTTTTCTTTTTGTCGCCTCCGATAAAAAACTACTGGCAGCCGCCAGAGATGAGCAGTTTAAAGTTGTCGATCCGTCTTCGTCCGACTAATCGGCGTCTGCTCGTCGCCGGCTATAAGGCGTCGGAGATCCAGTCGCTGTTCGAGTTCGTTAACTGGCTGATGCCGCTGCCCGTAGATATGGAAAAACGATATGTAACGGAAGTTAAAAAGGGATCGGGAGGTAATAAAATGGAAAAGTTATTGAGCAATTACGACAAGATGGTTATTAATAGTGAACGCGAAGATACGGCTAAAAAGATGCTGGATAAGGACTTAGACATTCAAACCATTATTGAGGTAACAGGTCTTCCCGAAGCTAAAATAAAAACCCTGGCGAAGAAGCCAACAAAAGAAGCCGCTTAATAAATACGTTATTCCCGAAATGGGATTGTCAAAGAACGCAAGAATCTTTTTGGTTGAGGGCGGGTTTTACCCCGCCCTTTTCTTTATATCCCTGTTTTGTTACGCGCAGAGCAGCCGGCGGAAGGTTTCGCTCGCCGTCTGATCACTGCCGTAGCGAAGCATAAAATCGATGACGGCGCTTTCCACCAGGTCGCGCTGTTCGATTGAATGCCTGACGCTAAAGTCTTTTAACGCTTCCGCAAGTTCTTCGGAAAACAGTCGGGCCTTCGGGCTCGCTCCTCTCTAATATATCTCGCAAGTCGGGGCGTAAGCCTCGCTTGCGGGAACGAACGAAGAAGTCGTTAGTCGCTAGTCATTAGTCGTTAGGGGAACGGGAGACCGACGAAGCACAAAGCCCCTAATGACTAACAACTAAAAACTAATGACTCGTCAAGGGGAAACGGGCTCACTAATGACTAACAACTGACGACTAACGACTGATAACGGCTCCCAAAATAATTTCTTGACAAAATGTAATACATGTAATACAATGGTTACAGAGGTGATTAAAATGCTAAGTATAAGGCTTTCGGAAGAAATGGAAAACAAATTGCGGCAGATCTCTATAGCGACTAAAAGGCCCAAAAGTTATTTTGTAAAAGAAGCGCTGACCAATTATCTCGACGATCTTGAGGACTTTTGCGTAGCGTTAGACAGGATCTCCAAACCTGACGCTAAATATTTAAAGTCTAAAGACGCGAGGAAACGATTAGGCTTATGATCTATGAAGTCGAATGGCACGAAGATGCCGTAAGAGATCTTGAAAGAATTCCTAAAAACATAGCGAAAGATATTATGGATAAAGTTGAAAATTATCTCGCTAAAGACCCGATTAATCTAGGCGAACCGTTAAAAGCTCATTGGAAGGGATTTTTTAAATTCAAAGCCGGAAAATATAGAATTATCTACATGACGGAGAAAAACCGTCTTATAATAGTCGTTTTAGTCAAAAAACGAGATGAAGCTTATGATGGTGTTCCTAAAAAGATTATGTGAATCGAAGAAGTCGTTAGTCGCTAGTCATTAGTCGTTAGGGGAGCGGGCCTCACTAATGACTAACCACTGATGACTAACGACTGATAACGACTTGCGGGAACCAAAATCAAATAATCACAATAGATAACTTCCCCGGCTTGTGAAAATGGGCCGGGGGACTTTCTTTAAGTGGAGAGTTGAGAGTGGAGAGTTGAGAACTAAAGGATTTTTGACGATTAGAAGCGTCTTTAATGCATTAAGAGCTTATTTGAATTTTTAAAAGCGCGCAGGGCGCGCCAGTCATTAACTCTCCACCCTCCGTTCTCCACTCTCAACTCAAATTTTGACGCTCGCGAATCGAAATCGCTCCTGGCGGATATAAACGAGGTCATAAGTTTATTAACTGCGTCGGTAAAGACGGCGAAGGCGGGGCTGAAAGAGTGCATAGTGGACAGTGCATAGTGGGGGCCGCTCGGTTTTTATATCACATCAAACAGAAAACGATGAAAATGCTTGAAAAATAAAGATGAGTGTGGTATGATAAAGTCATAGATAGCAAAATCAGGTAAACATATATTTAAAATTTTAAAAGGCTTTGCATGAAAACGACTGAATATTTTAACAATCAGGTATTATTTAAACGGCCGTACTTAAAAATAGACTGGTGTGAAAAAGCCATAAAAGAGCCATTAAAAAGAGAAGTGCAGCCTGATGGCCGAATAAGGCACTGGATTTATGTTAATAGCGAGTATGGTAAATATTTAAGAGGAGTAACGCTTGAAGACGGCGAAACGCTTCATAACGCATTTTTTGACAGGAATTTTAAGGAGTGAATGGTGAAAAATTATGAAATTTAATTATTACGAAGACACAGATTCTCTTTATATTGACTTATCAGAAAAGAAAAGCGTTGAAAGCGCAGAAGTCGCGCCTAACGTTGTCGTTGATTTTGACGAAGAAGGGCATATTGTCGGCATCGATATAGACAACGCAAGCAAAATAGTGAATTTGAAGCATTTTGAGTTTGATGTGCTTCCTTTAAAAAAATCGGCTTAAATGGTCCTGGTTTAATGTTTATAATAGACGGGTCAGATTTATAAAGCTGCATGAAGTAAGTAGTAGCGTTCCAATCCAATAAAAATCAAAGAAAAAGAAAGAGGACATTCAGTGAAAAACTTAGTAATCATCCTGGTAATAGTATTAATAGCGGCAGGCGCGTTTATATTCTTAAAAGGGCCGGACCTCACACCGAAAGAAAGCGAATATCTCGACTTCAAACTTGGCGCTAAAGCGAGTCCTGAAATGAAAGCGACCGCGGAATCGGATACATTCAAAACCAAAAGCGAGATCTATTACAGCGTATTCTCGATAAAGCCTTTTGAGGCCGCAGCTACCGTCGAAGTCGTAATAAAGAACACCGCCGATATGTCAAAAGTTCTGTTCACCGAAGCGCTCGGCACGACTCCTGAAAAGAAGATCATGCGCCCGATCAATCCGGTCAACTCGGATGCAGCCGGTAAATATGTGATCGAACTCGTAAAAGACCGTGCGGTCATCGCGAGAAAAGTGTTCACGGTAAGCGACAACGCTCCGGCTCCGGCCGCTGAAGTTCCCGCCGCTCCCGCAGCGCCTGCGACACCGACGGCTCCCGCGACCGGCGAAGTTAAAACCAACTAAAACGTCATTAGCGCGAAAATAAAAGCATATAAATATATAAAAGGCATCTGAGCGGTCGGAAAGGCTGCGGGTGCCTTTTTAAATTGCGGAATGCGGAACATAGAAAAGCTATCTCACCGGCTATTCTTGCAAAAAGCGGCGGGTTGTGGTATAATAAGGTGGTAGATTTAAAATATTGATAATCAGGGGTGAAAAATGAGAAAAATAACCGCTTACATAGAAAAAGATCCTGACTCCGGCCTCTTTGTGGCCGTTGTCCCTTCTATTCCGGGGGCACACACAGAAGCGAAAACTATCGACGAGCTAAACAGAAATCTTAAGGAAGTCATCGAGCTCTGCCTCGAAGAGATGCCTGTTGATGAAAAAAGCTCGCTTCCTGAATTTGTTGGAGTTCAGCAGATCGAGGTTGCGGCGTGAGCAGGCTGCCGGTCATCAGCCCTTCGTTAATGGAAAAAATCCTTTTTATGCTTGGGTTTGAGAAAGTTCGTCAGAAAGGAAGCCACGCGTTTTATCGCCATCCCGACGGGCGCTACACGACGATTTCTCATCATTCGGGGTACGATTTATCACGCCCTTTGATCAGAGAAATACTTCGCGAGATCGATATCAGTGTAGAACAATATAACGAGCTTTTGAAAAAAATCTGAGTGTTGGTCGTAAGGTTGGAAGAGGCGCTGGAATGGATAAAAAAACAATAATCGATATAATCGGCTCCTTTCGTAGCAGCTTGGAGAAAAAGGGCATCCGGATCTCTAAAATAATGCTTTTTGGCTCCTGTGCTAAGGGTGAACAGAAAAACGGCAGCGACATCGATCTTGTGGTAATTTCCGAAGATTATGCGGATAAGAGCTACTGGGAGCGGATCGATATAATATCTGACGCGGTTTATGAAGTCTTTCAGCCTATAGAAGCCTCTGCGTTAACGAATGCGGAATGGCTGAGCGGTAATTATTTTGTTTGCGAATATGCCAGAAATGGCGAGATCGTTTACGGCGCGGATGGAAAGAAAGCAGCGTAACGGGCAGTTGATCGGGCTCTAAAACATCATTAGCGCGCAAATAAAAGCATATAAATAACAAAAAGGCATCTGAGGTCGGAACGGCTGCGGGTGCCTTTTTTAGTGCATAGTGGACAGTGCATAGTGGGGGCCAATTTTGCACGAGTCATCAGGTGATCGTGCCCTCCCCTAATGACTAACATCTAATGACTAACGACTAACGACTGATAACGCGTAAATTCCTCATCAAATAATCACAATAGATAACTTCCCCGGCTTGTGAAAATGGGCCGGGGGACTTTTATTAGTGCATAGTGGGGGCCGCTCAGTTTTTAAATCACCTCAAACAGAAAACGATGAAAATGCTTGAAAAATAAAGAAAAGTGTGGTATAATGAAGTCATAGGAGATAATTAAAGTTCCGGTTAACAGGAGCATTAATGAAAAGCATTTATCTCGATTCGGTTGTTATAAGTTATTATACTGTGAGATTGAGCAGCGACATAATGGTTTTGTCAGAACAACTTAAAACTAAGGTGTTTTGGACAATGGCTATCAATAAGTATAAAATATTCATATCGAACCTTGTAAGGTATGAAATTGCCAAAGGTGATCCGGTAGCGAGCGCTAAAAGGATTGAAGCGGTTAGCGGCTTCGAAGTTTTGAAAACTCCGGAAGAAGCTGAAAATCTTGCCTATAAATACTATAAAGAATTAAAAATACCGGATAAAGCTTATAACGACGCGCTTCATATAGCAATTGCCTGTCTTCATAAAATTGATTATCTTATAACCTGGAATTTCACGCATATAGCCAACATCGACGTTATACAGCGGCTTGAAAAATATAACAGTAAAAATGGAATACATACTACGAAAATTTATACTCCCGACTATATTATAAAGGGGGCCGATTATGAACAAGAGAAATAAGATAATTGAAGAAACAAGGCGTCCGAGCCGTGAACTTCTTGAAAAGTGTGGTTATAACTTGCATAAATTTATAGAAGAAGTGGAATCGTTTTGTCAAACTCTTGATAAAACATCTGTAGTTAAAAAATCACGCAAGTCGATACACCCTAAAAAGGCAGCATAACGGGCAGCTAACCGGGCTCTAAAACATCATTAGCGCGCAAATAAAAGCATATTAATTCATTTGAGGTCATAGAAGGCGATTTGCCGAACAAAGCGTTGTTGCCGGTCAGAGAATGGATGAAGATCAACCGGAAGGACTTGATTTATTGAAAAGAAATCAGAATTATTTGCCTGAAATATATTCTATTCTTTTTTTCAACCAGTCAGCGCGTTCGTTCAGACCGTTCTTTATCAAAAATTCAATCATTGTTTTATAACGGACGGCGGGATCGAATTTAACGGCATGATGAAACTTTCTCAGGCACGAAGGGCAAAGGAAGAGTGGCGCCATATCGGTTTCGGCCAGACTGTTCGAGCCGTTCATGAGGCATTTATAAAATACGCAATGGTAAATATAAAACATATGGCCCGTTTCGTGAGTGAGTACCTTCAGGCTTCGCTCGAGGAATATTTTTTCGTAGTCGTTTCCGCGTTTCCTGCCGAAAAATTCGGGATCGTAGCGGGCGAGGCTATAAACGCCAACCCGCCCGGTGAGCGATGCCTGGCCGAAGACGAAATTCCATGCGGAGGCGGGATAAAGGTCCGTCATGGTTATTGCTATCATCGCGTATGCGTCCGGCGGAAGCAGCGGCTTCATTGCCTTGATGAGATCGCCGCTCAATAGCTGGAGCTTGCCCGTGTGGGCGTTTACGCGCGATCTGGCCTTCAGCGCAGACGGTTTCATGACCTCGCAGGGCATCGAAAAAAAGGCCTCGCAGTAACCCTTCATTTTATCGATAATTAGATGAGTTTCGCCGGTTATGACGCCGACTGGCAGGATATAAATTTTGTTTCTTTTTTCGTCTTTATTGCTGTACGAGGCCGCGTATTCATCGAATGTCTGGCCGGGCTCGTAATGCGACTTGAGCCACGCCGCGCCGTTGAGCTTTTCGAAGTCGATGGGTTCAAACATTCCGCCAGGAGAAAACGCCCGTCTCGTTTTTTCATCCAGCGTCGAAAGATCGCCAGCGGACGCCTCGATCTCGGCGGGCGTACGCGGTCTGAACTCCCGTCGGTAAAAGATCTCGAACCGGATTTGCAGGATAAAAAGCAGGGCTATGAATAAATATAAAAGTAATCTTAGTTTAAAATTCATTATTTCAGTGTAAACAGCTTTTTTTAAATTGCTATTGGATGATAAAAAAGTCCGAAAAAAAGTTCGCCGTAATATTTTAGTATAGATCTGATTATACCACTGAATTACATGAATAGCAAGTAGTAAAATATATCAGAGCCAGGAACTGCACGAAAAACTTACCTTCTAGATTTTCTTCTGATTAAACAGATGTCCTGCGCATATTTAATCGTTCTTTTAAGTTACCAAAAGGCGTTTATACAAAAGGCGTTTATACACTTGAAAACGGCGGCGGGTTGTGGTACAATGCAACTACGATAATTAATATTCAACTGGCTATCGAAACCAGATTGATGAGCGAGCCGTTAAAGGTCCTAAGATCGTTTAGAATAACACAGGGAGAATGTAACGGGCGGTTAAAATGAAAAAAGCCATACTTGATTTTTTTTTAAGATATATCGATGAGAATAGCTCTAAAATAATAAGCTTTCGCGAACAACTGCATATGAATCCGGAATTATCATGCTGTGAAAAATCGACCCGCGATTACATACTATCGAATGTAGCTGAAAAAAAGTTTGTCAGAGTCCATAAATTTAAAGATACATACGGTTTCTGGGTTGACGTGATCTTCGACGAAACGTCGGACATGGTTGTAGTAGCGATTCGCGCCGATATAGACGCCCTTCCGATCCGGGAAGAAACAGGCCTTTCTTTCGCTTCGAAAAATGAAGGCGTCATGCACGCCTGCGGCCATGACGCGCATACCGCCATTGTGCTTGGGGCGTTATGCGCCGTTATAAATAATTATGATATCCTGAAAAAATCCATTAAAATAAGCACTTTAAGGTTCATATTCCAGGCGGCCGAAGAAAAAGCGCCCGGAGGCGCTTTAACGCTTATCGAAAAAGGCGTTATGAAAAACGCCGTTATGGTTTTCGGAATGCATGTTATGCCGCATATCGAATCGGGCCGCTTCGGGATCCGCGACGGCGGAATAATGGCGGGCGGCGACAGGCTCAACGTCACCTTATCCGGTCGGGGCGGCCATGCCGCTAAACCCGACGAAGCGTGCGATCTGATATTGCTCGCCGGCGAGATAATAACTTCGGCTCAGAGGATAATTTCACGCGATATAAGCCCGCTGGATTCGGCCGTGCTCAGCTTCTGCGAGATAAACGCCGGCACCGCGAGTAATATAATGCCATCCACCCTCACATTCAGCGGTACTTTAAGGAGCCTGGAGCCGGCCGTTTTAAAAAAAGTCCGCGACGGCATAGAAAAGATAATAAAGCTAAGGTGCGAAGAATTCGGCGCGTCGGTCGAGATCGTATGGACGAAAGGTTATCCGCCGATGGTGAACGCTCCGCAAGCCGTTCAAAAATATTTAGCGGCGGNNCCCGCCGCGTCCTGGGCGAAAAAAACGTCATTTATCCGGATAGGCCGATAATGGGCGGCGACGATTTTGCAAGGTACGCTGAAATATCGCCAGGAGCGTTCGCGTTCCTCGGCGTCGGAGGCGGAGGCGTCGGAGGAGGCGGCGTTGAAGAAGAGACATATCCGCTGCACCATCCAAAATTCAACGTCGGCGGCGCGGATATTTTGAACGGAACAAAAGTTATGGCGGCGCTTATATGCGAGTTCGCCGGATAAATTATAAGGAATTATACCATGCCTGAGAAACCGCCCGAAAACCAAAATTACCTGCCGATTCTCTTTACGATCACAATCGGCGTTTTCATGTGTCTTTTAGACAGTAATATCGTGCGCATCTGCCTTCCGGTCATCACCGGCGAGTTCGGGATAACTTCCGGCCAGTCGGCCTGGATCAATCTTGCCTACCTTCTGGTCGTGACGCCGGGATTGCCGATATTCGGAAAGGTCTCGGATATAGTCGGCGCCGGAAGGATCTTTATTGCGGGATATTTAGTGTTCATAACCGGCTCCATTTTTTGCGGCATCAGCCCGTCCTTTTATTGGCTGGTATTCTCCCGCTTTATTCAGGGCCTCGGCGGCGCGATGCTAATATCTTCGGGGCCTTCGATGATACCTATGTATATCCCGCCCGCAAGAAGAGGATTCGCTTTCGGGCTTCAGGCGGCCGCCGCCGGCCTCGGCGTATCGGTCGGGGCCCCGTTAGGCGGAATACTGACCGAGATGTTATCCTGGCGCTATATCTTTTATATAAACGTCCCGGTAGCCGCCGCCGGCATCATTATGGCCATTAGATATATTCCTATGGAAACCCGCGTTGACTGGATGAAAAACCTTTCGAAAAGATTCGATATCGCGGGCGGTTTTTATTTATATTTTTGCCTGCTTTTTATTACGATCGCTTTGAGTATGGTTTCGAAATTAAAGTCCGGCCCCGGCCCGCTCATTATATTCACGGTTTTAAGTTTAATATTCCTCTCGCTTTTCCTCGGGCGTGAAAAAAAATGCCCTGAACCACTTATAGATCCTTCTTTGTTTTCAAAGCCGTTCGTTCTGTTGCTATTTTCGACATTTACCGGGTATGTTCTTATGACCGGGAACAGTTTTATGATGCCGTTCTATTTGATGTCGCCGCTCGGGCTTACGCCCGCGCAGTCAGGATTGATGATTCTGTTTTTTTCGCTGAGTTTTTCTTTATTCAGCGCGGCAGCCGGAAAGATCGCCGATAAAATCGATCCGGCAAAGCTAGCGGCCTTCGGAATGTTTTTGACCGCTCTGGCCTTCGCATTCTTTGTTTTTGTCATCGGCGCGAAATCGGTCTGTCAAACGGCCTTTTTTTTATTTATTTACGGTTCGGCCTTCGCGTTTTTCGTTTCTCCTTCCAATAAACTCATAATGAGTTATATTCCCAAAAATAAGCAGGGTGTTTCAAACGGGATTTACCGGACGGCCGTTTTTTTCGCCTCGCTGGTAGGGCTTTCGATATACGGAGCGCTTTCAGATCACGTTGAAGCCGGGGCCATGGTGCCCCTGTTTTTCAATATTTACATGTGGTCTATATTTCTGCCGTTGATCTCGTTTCTGATCCTTTATTTTTCAAAACTTCCCGCTCCTGCCGCCGTTGAACCGGCAGTCCCGGAAAGATCTTAAACATTACTGGAGGCATGCTCGATGAATATCGGTGAAATATATTATGGTTCACTTAAAAACACTCCCGATAAGACGGCCGTCGTCTTCGAGGATACTGAATGGACTTTCAGGCAATTCGACGAAGACGTCAAACTGCGCGTAGATAAGCTGAAAACGATGGGAGTCCGAAGAGGCGACCGGGTCCTTATCTTCCTTGAAAACAGGCTCGAGGCCGCTTCGATGTATATGGCGCTTTTTCAGATTCGCGCGATAGCGGTTCCGGTCGTGGAATTCTGCAAGCCCGGGGATATAATTTATAATTCCAACCACTGTAAAGTGAGCGCGATAATAACCAGCCGCGATTTGAAGCCGGTCATAGATCAGGCTTTACCTGGCATTTCAAGCATCGAATTCGTATATGTCATCGATGAAACGGAGCCGGCCCGCTCCTGCGTCCGTCTCAAGCCTTTGCGCGCGGATGATTGCGCCGGAAATTCCGGCGGGTTTGAAATGTCTGAGCCGGCCGTTATTATGTACACTTCCGGAAGCACTGGAAAACCAAAAGGCGTGACGCACACTCATTATTCTCTTTATCATTCGACGATCAACCGCTGTGAGACGCTTAAGCATAACGCCGGCGACCTGTATTTTCTTCCCGTCCCGATCGCCCGGGGCGCGGGCCTTACAAACGCTCTTTTGACAATGCTTTTCAGCGGCGGAACGGCCGTCTTTCTCAAAAAATATTCGAATGAAAAATTTCTATGGGCCGTAAATAAATTTGTGCCGACCCACGTCGCCGCCATGCCGTCGCAATTGTGGGAGATAATCGACCATCCTTTGTGCGCGAAAACGAACTTTAAAACCATAAGGTATTTTTTTTCCGGCGCCGATTTCGTTCCGGCGCAGCTTGAAAAACAGTTTTACGAAAAAACCGGAATAGAATTGAAGGTAGGCTTCGGCATGACCGAATGCGGCGGCTGCATCATCAGCCCGCCTTTTGAAAAGCACAGGCCGGCGACGCTCGGAAAGCCCATCTGCGGCGTCGAAGTGAAAATTACAGGCGAGGACGGTTCGGAACTTATATCTGGCGAAACGGGAGAATTGGTCATAAGGACCAAAGCGCTGATGCAGGGCTATTGGAACGATGAAGAAAATACCGCAGCCGCTATAAAAGACGGCTGGATATACACGGGCGATCTGGCCAGACGCGATGGCGACGGCTTTTATTATTACATGGGAAGAAAAAAATTTCTGATAATCCGCAAGGGCATGAATATTTCTCCGGGCGAGGTCGAGGATGTTTTGAACCAGCATCCGGGTGTCAGATTCAGCGGCGTCGTAGGGATTCCCGACGGAAATTACGGCGAAAAGGTCCACGCTTTCATAGTTCCAAAGGAAAAAGATAGTATTGCGGATAACGCCGAACTGAGCGAACTGGCGTCGAAAAAACTGGCGGCGCACAAAGTTCCGGCGGGCTATACGCTCGTTGATTCCATTCCTTTGACTGAAGGCGACAAGGTCGATCGCAAAAAACTCAGGGAAATAGCTAAAGAATTACTTAAGGGAGACGCAAAATGAAACCTGTTGAATCGGTCATTACCCTGCCTTCGCAGGAGCGGTTCGTGAATCCCGCCCTCGCTTTCATACGCGCCACGGCGGCTTCATGCGGTTTTTCAGAAAAGTCGCTCAACGATATCGAGATCGCCGCGGAAGAAGCGCTGACCAACGTCATTAAGCACGCTTACGAGGGTCGCTCCGATGAATCGTTTAAATTATCGGTTCGCTTCACTGAGACGGAGTTTATGATAACCGTCTATGAGAAGGGAATGCCGTTCAGTCCCGAAAGAATCGCGGACTACGATCCGCAAAAACTCGAAAACTCTTTGAACGCGGACGGCCTCGGCGTATTTCTGATGAAGAAAAACATGGACGAGGTTATATTCGAAAATCTCGGCCGCGACGGCAAATCGCTCACGCTGGTCAAGCGCATAAAGGACGGCCTTATAAAAGAATTATTGGAAAATAGCAAAAATGAAGCGCCTGGCGCGGGCGGGCCGGACGCCGCTGCCGTCGATAGCGTTTCATACGAAATACGCCCTTTCGCGCCGGAAGACGCGCTTGAAATATCGCGGTGCGCTTATAAAGCATACGGCTATACATACGAGCCTTACATATATTATCCCGAAAAAATCATTGAAATGAACCGGAACGGACAACTTCGTTCTTTTATCGCCGCAGGCAAAAATACGAACGAAATAATGGGCCATATAGCTTTTAAATATAAAAATCCGCACGATCGTATCGCCGAAATAGGAGTCGCCTTTGTCAAGCCGGAATATAGAAAATCCGGGGTCTATAAAGCGTTGATGAATTTCAGCCATGAAAAAGCCCTGGAATTTAAATTGTCCGGACTCTTCGGAAGGGCCGTGACAAGCCATATCGGTTCGCAGAAAGCGCTCGAGCCCTTAGGATATGTGCCGTGCGGTATTTTTCTCGGGCTTTTCCCCGACGACGTCGATTTCAGGGCGATCACCGGAAAAATAAGACAGAAAGAAAGCGGCCTTCTTTTTTATCGCCCCGTATCGGAAGAAGGAAAAAGTGAAAGAACGATATATGTTCCTTCGCGGCATAAAGAGAAAATATCCGATATATTCGCGGCGCTGAAAATAGCGGCGCGATTCAGCGAAAGTGAATCGGAAAAGGCTGGCGGGCAGAGCATAATAAAGGTGAGCACGGTCCCCGTTTTAAATATCGCCGATATCGAGGTCAATTTCATCGGAAGCGGCATTATGCGCGAATTGAAAGCGATCGTTCATGATCTTTGCCTGAAGCATATAGACGCGATCTTTCTTCATATCGATATGGAGGACCCGCAGGCTGCGTTTGTCGCCGGCGAATGCGGGCGCGCCGGGTTTTTCTTCTCCGGCGTTCTTCCTTTCGGCATGAACGATAAACACGAATTAATATTGCAATACATGAATAATCTCGCCATTAATTACGATATCATA
Source organism: bacterium UBP16_UBA6123 (assembly GCA_002423385.1). GTDB lineage: Bacteria > Muiribacteriota > UBA9980 > UBA9980 > UBA9980 > UBA9980. Next base: position 5,215 of record DIVV01000125.1, on the reverse strand, counting down.
AAGCCTTATTCGCAGAAAGCGCTGGAAATTTTAAATTATGTGAGATCCGTCGATCCTGACAGTGAATGTTGATATGATTATAAAGCATAACTATATAATGGAACTATAAAGTAGAACTATATAATAGAATTGTAAAATGGAACTATATAATAGAATTATAAAATGGAACTATATAATAGAATTATAAAATGGAACTATATAATAGAATTATAAAATGGTACTGTAAAATAGTTGAAAGGAATCATAAATGATAGAATATGAAGAAATTTATTTAAGAAATATAGGGCTTTTCACGAAAGAAGAGCAGCAAAAATTAAGGGGCGCGGCCGTATCTATCGCGGGCGTCGGAGGCGTCGGAAGTTATCAGGCGGTAGCGCTTGCAAGGCAGGGCATAGGCGAATTACGCATAATGGACCCCGGCGTATTTGACGAACCCGATCTGAACAGGCAGTATGGCGCGATGATGAGCACTATCGGCGAAAACAAGGCGAGCGCGACCGCAAAAATTTTAAGAGATATTAATCCTTACATGAAAATAAAAACATATACCGAAGCGGCCGGGAGTGCTCAAGAAATAGAAGAATTTATAAAAGGCGCCGATATCGTTATCGACGCGATCGACTACGCCGGTTTTAATCATAAGCAACTCCTTCATGAGCGCGCCCGCGCCAATGGACAGTATATTTTTTCGTCTCCGATCCCGGGGTTCGGAGCGGCTCTGATGGTCTTTTCGCCCGGCGGCATGACCATGGAAGAATACTACGGCGCGCCTTCCGATCCCGCTGCTTATAAAGACTTTAAACTTTCCCTTGATAAAGTAATGCCGGCTGAATTAATGCCGTCCGTTTACAGGGACTTCGAGACGGGACGCATCGGATATCTATCGACAAACGGGGCGTCCGCGCAGCTTTCAGGAGCCCTTACCGGGCTCGAGATATCGCTTATCATCACCGGCAAAAGAAAAAAAGAAGATCTGGTGATAATACCCGAAATCATATATATCGACCTTTTCAACCGAAATTATTCGATCTTCAATCCATGTAAGTAAAGGTGAAGGCCTATGAGTGAAAATAAAATAAATACAAGAATAACCGAACTTTTCGACTGCGCTTCGTTCGAAAAATTCACGGCCGCAAGGCCGAACGGCTTTGTGACCGGATGCGGAAAAGTTGGCGGGCGCGAGGTAATGGCCTCCTTTATCGAGCCGGATGAAATGTCTGAAAGTTATTTCGCCGGGCTTCAGGACCACCTGGCGCTTCTTGAAAAAGCGCTGGAAAAAAAGGTGCCCGCGCTCATTGTAATGGATGTTCCCGCTTATCATAAAACGGCCGATAAAAGCCCCTTTCCGAATGACCCTGTGAAATTGCTGGCGGATAAACGCGGCGTGGGGCGCTGGTATTTTCTGCATTCGAAACTTTCGGGTAAAGTTCCTCAGATCGCGGTGGTTTTAAACCGGCTCGGCGCGTCCCTGACGTTTCCGGTAGCCTTATGCGATGCGGCTGTAATGGTTGAGGCGGGTGGAATGAGCGTCGGCAGGCCTGATGTCGTAGAGAAAATGTCCGGCCGGAAAGTCGATTATAACGAGCTCGGCGGCCCTGAAATGCATTATGGCGCCGGGTCCATCGATCATGTAACGAAAGAGGAGAGCGGGGCTTTTGAATGGGTACGAAAATACCTCGACTATATGCCAGGCGCCTTGAAAAAAACTGAAGCGGCCCCTGAATATGACGGGGATAAAATAAAAGGAATTATTCCCGCCAGCCCGAATTTTGCTTTCGACACGCACGAAGTGCTCAGGGGAATCGTTGACGGCGGTTCTTTTTTTGAGTTAAGAAAAGGCTTTGCAGCCGAGCTTATAACGGGATTCGGCCGCGTAGAAGGCCGGACCGTCGGCATTATCGCAAATAACTCGAGCGTTCGCGGCGGTCTGTTTTTTGCTGAAACGTGTAGAAAATCGGCGCGCTTTATTTCAATATGCGATTCTTTCGGAATCCCCTTGATTTTTCTCGCCGATGACGCGGGGTTCATGGTCGGTCCCGAGGTTGAAAAAGCGGGCATCATAAGAGAAGGCTCCCTTCTTTTTTCAACTATCGCAAACTCCGGCGTTCCAAAACTTTCGGCCGTTCTGCGGCGCAGTTATACCGCGGGAGTTTACGCCATGGCCGGCCCGGGCTTCGATCCCGAAAGTTTCATAGCGCTTCCCGGCGCCGTCATATCCATCTACGGAAAAGCCGTCGCCGAAAAACTTTCCGCGCGCGGAGTCGATGAGAAGGAAAACGGGGCCATCGCCGAAATGATGAGTGGCGCTGAACACCCGCGCAAACTGCTTGAAATGGGAATGCTTGACGGGATCGTCGAGATAGAAAATTTAAGATCAACAATAGGTAGATTTTTGAATAAAGTATCTTCAAAGATATCCGGAAGCGGCCGGCCCGTTTTATTAGTTTAGAATATAAGGAGAGATTATGAGAGCGGTCCTTCAATACAGGTGGAAACTTACTAAAGACGAAAACGAAGACATTCTGGTCTATTACGGCCTGAAAAATTATCCCGGCAATTTCAGGCAGGTGATTAAAGTCACGCCTGAGGCGGTCCGGTTTATAAACGGATTTGACGGCGCTAAAATGCTTGAAGACGCCGGGCTTCCGGACGCTCTTAAAATTGAAATTGACGCCCTGATCGCCGGAAAGATAATCGTTGATATTAAAGATATAAAAATACCCGCCGCAAAAGACCATTATCAAACATGTAAAAAATGTATAAATAACGATTTAATTCTTCCGGGACTCGAGTTTAACGATGAAGGCGTTTGCGCCTTCTGTCAGGCTTATCAGAACGCTGATCTATCGGGCTCGACTCTTACTAATGCAGTCAGCGAGAGCGAACTTGCTGAAAAAGTTTCACATAACAGTAACAGTCGTTTCGATGTTATGATCTTATTCACCGGCGGGAAGGATTCAACATTTCTCGTGTGGTACCTGGCAAAAAAACTGAAATTGAGAGTTCTCGCGGTCAGTTGGAATATGCCGTACACTCATAAGACCGCCCATGATAATATCAAAAAAACGCTGGCGGCCATACCCGGAGTCGAGTTCGTCGAATGGACCGTTTCCTGGCCGCTGATACAAAAGGCGATGCGGGACCAGCAGGAAAAAATGGGGTATCCATGCCTCTGTCCCACGGTGGCTTTCGGCCTTTTTTATCCCCTGGCTTTCAGTGAAAAAATACCTTATGTTCTCTTCGGAATGGAAGACGTACAATCGGCCGTCATGGATTACGTGTTCACGGTTCCCAAATCTTCGCCTGCCGCAGGCGGCGCGGATGAAAGGACACAGACGATAAATTTTCTTAAATTCAGGGCTTTTCCGAGAAAATACGTCAATCCCGTTTACTGGCAGCGCGAACTGGCAAATTATCATTGTTCGATACAGAGCAACCTGCCTTCCGTCTTTGACCAGGTTCGTTCAATAGTCAAAAACGCCGAGGAAGATAAAAATTTAAAAATACCGCTTATAAAAAGGCTTTCAACCCGTGAAAGTTACGGCACATGGAAAAACGTCATAAAATTTCTTCACGAGGAGATCGGGTGGGAAATGCCCCCCGGCCAGAATAACCTTCTTCATACAAGCTGTATTATCGAGCCGGTGAAGGATTATTTACAGTACCAGAAATTTTTGAAGATGGAAACCGTTTTTTTCCCCCAATCTATCGTCGAGATCAGCACGGCGGTTTTCTGGGGACTGATAAGCCGCGAGGAGGCGCTCGAACAATCTTCGGAACTCGGTTTTCCCGACCCGCCTCCTATCCTTGATAAGTTACGTTCGGATCTTATGATGGATATATAAATCGGTAAAATCAGTTAAAATCCGGTAAAATCCGGCTGATAAAAAGTTGTACGGCTGATAAAAAGTTTGACAAGTATAATAAGGTGTGTTAAAATCATCGCTTGGATAGCGGCTTCGAGAAACGAAGCGGATCATAAATGAATATGGAGGTAGAGTTGTGACAAATTTTAAAGGCGTGAAAATATTATTTGCGGTTCTGGTTACGTCTTGTTTGCTTTTGATCGGAAGCGCGGCCCGTGGTGTCGAAAAAAACGAAACTCCCGAAAAACTCACTTATAAATTCAGGGTGCTGAAGGATAAGATTTCTGCCCTGTCAGTTAGAAATTGTGAGGAGGTTGAGCAAACGAAAGAAACGCCGGATGTGAAAAATTCCGCGGTCAAGCCGGATATGACTTCTGAAACAGCTATTATTAAAACAGAGGACGGCGTTACTGTTATAGGCAATGATCCCGCTAAAGCTGCGTTGGGTGGAATGTCGATGAAAAACGACGATGGCAGGCCGAGGGTATGGGTCGAAGACAGAGTCCGTTTCGAAGAGAATTCATCTAAAACCAATGACGGCAATTTCAACAGATCCTCGATAATAAACAGGATGCGGCTTAACCTCAAAATGAATCTTGGCAGGAAGGTGACTGCGAATTTTTCCGGCGACAGGAACAGCAATTTTGGCGACAACACGCAAAACCGGAGCGACGAGCCTGTAGCACACGGAAATGTGGTCGTTGATATGGATAAATAATTTTAGTCGATATTTAAATCGAGATAAAAAGCGACATAAGTAATTTGAATAAACTGGAATATGAAAGGAAAAATCGATAATGAAAGATGTTATCAATGGTAAAAAATTAATGCTGGGCTTAATGTCGCGAAGCGGAATGATAATCTTTAATCTGGTTACCTTTGTCGTGGCTATTTTTTCGGCGTTTGCACTCGTTAAACTTTTTATGGATCCCGTCAATAACATTAAAGAGGTTGACGACATATTAAACGCCATAGCGACGATATTCGTGGGTTACGGCGTGGCGCTGGAAGAGCGTGAGACTATCTTCAGGATCTTCGGCGCGGTGGGACGCGGTGTTGCGGCGGTTGAAGAAAAACTTAATCATCTCAGCCATGATTACGGCCTGATATTTCTGGTAATAGCGCTGTTTGTCGAAATCACCAGCGAGATCGTGAAAATACCAGCAATAACAATGGGAGTGCCTCATCTTGAAGAAACCATGGTAATAACCGGCACCGTCCTGACACTTTATCTTCTTGCACAGCTTTTTGTTTTCACGATAAAAGTCGCGCACGCGGGCGACGAACGTCATTAAAACGACGGCGGCGGTAATGCGGCTATGCATTGGGTGTGCGACATAAAAGTAGGT
>DIVV01000124.1 GCA_002423385.1 bacterium UBP16_UBA6123 | reverse complement strand
AATATATTTTTATTTCGCACACCCAAAAAGATGAAAATGCTTGAAAAATAAAGATGAGTGTGGTATAATAAGGTCATGTTAAAAGTATATATTGACATGAGCGCTCTTAACAGAATTTTTGATGATCAATCGCAATCCCGGATATATTTTGAATCATCGGCGATGATCATTGTTTATTCGTTGATTGAAGAGAAAAAAATCGAGCTGTATTCTTCTGACATTCACGAGTATGAAAACGGTAAAAATCCGTTCCAGGATAAGAAAGTATTTATTGAAAACGTAATAGAACTCAGCAAACGATTTCGCGAAGTCGATGAAAAGGTTTTAAAAGTTGCGGAGCATATTGAAAGCGAGTTTGGCATAAAATCCTTTGACGCCTTACATTTAGCTTGCGCTGAAATAATGGGATCAGAATATTTTATAACGTGCGACGATAAACTTATAAAAAAATACAAAGGCGAACTAAAAGTTGTTGATCCGGTAAAATTTGTTCACGAAGCGATATATGGAGGTTAATATGGGAAATCTCGCCAGAATTCATCCAATAGATTCCGTCCGCGAAGAGGCCATAAACATTCTTTCGAAAGAATTCGGGATCGCCAAAACGGCGATATTTTTGAGAGAATCTATGAGCGGTAAAAGCGACTATTTGAAAACCAAAAAAATTATTAACGCAGGAAAAAGTGCGCGTAGTATTTATAATGAAATCAAATTAGCTAAAAAAAGCTAATTATATTAAAAAATCAAAGAAAAAGAAAGAGGACATTCAGTGAAAAACTTAGTAATCATCCTGGTATTAGTATTAATAGCGGTCGGCGCATTCTTCGCGCTTAAAGGACCGGACCTTACACCGAAAGAAAGCGAATATCTTGACTTCAAACTCGGCGCTAAAGCGAGTCCTGAAATGAAAGCGACCGCCGAATCGGATACATTCAAAACCAAAAGCGAGATATATTACAGCGTATTCTCGACGAAGCCTTTTGAGGCCGCAGCTACCGTCGAAGTCGTAATAAAGAACACCGTCGATATGTCAAAAGTTCTGTTCACCGAAGCGCTCGGCACGACTCCTGAAAAGAAGATCATGCGCCCGATCAATCCGGTCAACTCTGATGCCGCCGGTAAATATGTGATCGAACTCGTAAAAGACGGTGCGGTCATAGCAAGGAAAGTATTCACGGTCAGCGACAACGCTCCGGCTCCGGCCGCTGAAGTTCCCGCAGCGCCTGCAACCGGCGAAGTTAAAACCAACTAAAACATCATTAGCGCGCAAATAAAAGCATATAAATAGCAAAAAGGCATCTGAGGTCGGAAAGGCTGCGGGTGCCTTTTTTAGTGTATAGTGGACAGTGCATAGTGCATAGTGCATAGTGGGGGCCGATTTTGCACGCGTTGTCAGGTGATCGGGCCCGCCCCTAATGACTAACATCTAACATCTAACATCTAACGACTTTGCGTTAAAGGCACTTGAAAAACAGGGCGTGTTGTGGTATAATGCAAGTACCATGATAAAAAAAGCAAATAAAACTGTAAAAATAAAGAAGCCGGAACATAAGAAAACGGCGGCTAAACCGGCTCTGAATAAACTCGCCGTAAAATCGAAAGCCGTAAAGAAGTTGGCGGCCGATAACGATAACGCGTGGAAAGAGATACTCGACAAGCATTATTTTCCGAAATTCATGGAGTTTTACTTTCCGAAGACATACCGGATCATAGATTTCAAACGCCCGATAGAGTTTCTTGACAAGGAATTTCAGAAGCTCAATTTAACAGGCGAAGTCGGCAATAAGCGCGTCGATAAATTAGTAAAGGTATTTTTAAAAGACGGTAGTGAAAAGTGGCTGCTGGTGCATATAGAAATACAGGCGAGCATCGAAAGCAGTTTTGCGGAGCGGCTTTATACATATAACTATCTCATATTCAACAGATATCATAAAGATGTAATAACGCTGGCTATATTGACGGATGATAATAAAAAGTTCAGACCGGAAAAATACGAGGTAAAATATCCGGACACCTGCCTGACATTGAAGTTTGGAATGGTAAAACTGCTCGACTACAGGCCGAAGATAGCCGAACTCGAAAAAAGTAAGAATCCGTTTGCGGTAATAACGCTGACTTATTTAAGGCTGATGGAAGCTAAAAACGATAATGCGAAGAAATACTTCTGGAAGTTTACGCTGATAAAAAGCCTTTACAAGAAGGGCTACAGTCAAGAGAATGTAAGGCAGTTGTATCATGGCACGGACGCCATACTACTGCGCGCGCCAGGAGGGCGACGGCGCGCAGTATAAATTTATAGATTGGATAGTAACGCTGCCGTTTGATTTAGAAGAAAAATTAGTATGTGAAATGAATGAGTCTGAGGAGGAAAAAGCGATGCCGATAATAACAAGTGCTGAGAAAATAGGTGCGGCAAAAGAGCGTGCTAAGCGTGATAAAATAATAAAAAATTTACGTAAACTCGGTGTTAGTGAAGATAAAATAAAAGAAGCTATTAGAATGGCAGAAAAAGAAGCCGCCTAATCGCTTCCGCCCCTCTCTAAAACATCAATAGAACGCAAATAAATATATAAAAGGCATCTGAGGTCATTTCTGTAAAAAGAAAGCCCTCTAAGATGTCTTTTTTCATTTCTGGAGCATAGAAAAATTTAGATTTCCGTCCAACTTGAATATTCGGAAAATCGTAACAGCCAGCTAAATAAATATATATATATTATATCAAAAAAGGGGTGAAATAACACCCGATTTCCGCCCCATTTACCTTCACAACAACCAAAAAACTTAAGCGCTTTCATGGAATAATCCGTGAAAGCGCTTTTTTAATTTCGGCCAAAGTAAAACGAAAGGAGCACCGCCCCTATGAAGATAATTAATAAACTCAGCGAAATCGAAACCATGCAGACGAAAGAACCGGAATTGGAATCGTTAATGGAAGCTATCGAGGAATATTTCTGCGAGCTGTTCGACATCTTCGGCGACGATGAGCCGATCGAAGACATATAAAAAAGCGTTGAAAAGCCGGACTTATATAGTCTAAAATGATAAAAAGGAGGCCCCGGGACGGTTTATTATAAAAAGATAAGCCGTGGCGGGGGCGTTTTTTATATAAAGAAGGAGCGGATAATCACAATAGATAACTTCCCCGGCTTGTGAAAATGGGCCGGGGGACTTTCTTTAAGTGGAGAGTTGAGAGTGGAGAGATCGTCTTCCGAGTCAAGTAAAAATATTAAGTTTTCTTTAAATTTGTTCTTTAACAACCAGCAAATTCCTTCCATTCCTTTTTGTGTTTGATCATAGCGTTCAACAGGCCGAGCATTTTACGGGCACAGGCTATCATCGCAACTTTAGCTGGTTTTCCCTTTGATTTCAGACGTTCGTAGAACTCCTTGATTTTCGGGTTATATTTAACCGTCGCAAGCATTGCCATGTAAAGTGCATTCCGCAGATTTTTTCTTCCTCCTCTTATATGGCGGCGGCCCTTCATTTTGCCGGAATCGTTTGCGAGCGGCGCAAGTCCTGAAAGTTTTGCTAACTGGCTGCGTCCTGTTTCACCAAGTTCCTCGCATTCGGCAATTATCGTAACAGCAGTAACGAAGCCTATTCCCGGAACCGAGGTCAGAAGTTTGTATCTGGATGAAAGTTCTTCGTTGCCATCGATCAATTTTTTGATCTTATTTTCAACGATTTCTTTTGATTCAGATATTCTGTCAAGGATTTTAAACAATTCCGCTTTTAAATCAGTGTCAAGCATTCTGTCTATAACATTTTCGAGCCGGACAACTTCCTCTATCAGCGTGAACCTTGTTCGAACATGTTCCTTTAGCTTTATTGTCAAATGGTTCAGCTTCGATAATTTTGCAGACAAATCGAGCCTTTCGCCTGCAATGGCGATCATTCTTGCATCGATTTTGTCCGTTTTTTCAAGCATTCCCATAGATTTGCTGAAAGAACGTATTTTCGCAGGATTTTCAATACGGAATGGAAGTTTGGCTTTCTGCAACGCCAGAGCAAGCCTGGTTTCGCACTTTCCGGTAGCCTCCATCAAGATAAGTTTAGGTTTATACATTTTTATAATCTTGATAAATTTTTGATGCCCGGGGCCGTCATTGGAAAACGTTTGAATTTTGCCCAATTCAGAGGAAATGGCTACATCGAATTTGTCCTGGGAAATGTCTATGCCTATAATGGTATCGCTCTTGATTTTTTTCTCTTCGTTTGATATAATCATATTGAGCCTCCTAAAGGGGTTTAATATAGGAGCCATACTGATTGAGCGAAGACATTGATATCCCGTAACTCATTCTTGTGAGTCTGATACGGCCAGCGAAAGCGGCCCCAAGATCGTTCGAGCGAATGGATATCTAAAAATGCAGGGATCGGCAATTTTCTCCACTACGTCCAGATGAACAAGAGTTGAAACGTGCACGCATCCCTGAATGTTTTCAATAATAATCGTTGGCTCTTATATTTTTTTTACCAATAAAATTATAAAAAATAAAACAAAGCATGTCAAGTTTGTTGAAAATGCCCGTCTTGCCGCAAGACGGGGCCAGCGGCCCGGAAGCGCCGGAGAACGAAGAGGCCCGCAACCCGGGGGAAGGGATCGATAAGGAATATTGACAATTCCCGCCCTCACCCGCGCCTTCGGCGCGACCTCTCCCGCTGGGAGAGGTAGGAACGAATATGGATTTTTTAAAGAACCATTTAAATTTTAATGTTTAATTTTATTATACAAGAGTTGAGAACTAAAGGATTTTTGACGATTAGAAGCGTCTTTAATGCATTAAGAGCTTATTTGAATTTTTAAAAGCGCGCAGGGCGCGCCAGTCATTAACTCTCCACTCTCCGTTCTCCACTCTCAACTCAAATCACATCGTGGGTGATAAAATGAAAAAAAGCATAACATACGAAAAGTCTTTCGCCTTTGCGGTCCGCGTAGTAAAAGTATATAAATGGCTGTGTGATAATAAAAAAGAGTATGTGATCTCGAAGCAATTTCTTCGTTCCGGCACGAGTATAGGAGCTAACGTAAAGGAAGCGATAAACGCGCAATCGAAGAAAGACTTCATATCAAAATACTCCATAGCGTTGAAGGAGGCGTCGGAGGCGGAATATTGGATCG
>DIVV01000123.1 GCA_002423385.1 bacterium UBP16_UBA6123 | reverse complement strand
TAAGTTCCGACGGCGTGGTCCATTTGCGGTCGCCGTTATAGAGCAGTATTGGAAAAACAGCCGGAAGTTTTATAGTGTCGTAGATGGCCTCGATGTCGGCTTCGTCCAGGGTGCCTTTCTTTTCTTTCTGCTTTATCTTGCGCTTATATTCTATCTGCTTTTTCAGCCAGTCTTGATAGAAAAGCATTATGTATGTGAGCATCCTGACCGGCATAAATTTATCAACCGTTGACTGGAACTCTAAAAGGACATAGAAATACAGTGTCTCATCCTTTATTTTGAGCTCGAACATCATATCAGATTCGCGTATGCCGTCTCTGTCCGTTACGAATTTCGTTTTATGCTCTTTGAGCGTCGAGAAGTCAATATGCCCTACAAACCGCTCTTTTACAAAGTTCACGATCAGGTCTTCGACCATCTTCGGATGAGCGTAAAGCTTGCGGTATAGTTTGTCGCTGCTCAGAGCATTCACAGGCATTTTCTTATGCTCCGGCTTCTTTATATTCACAGTTTTATTTGCTTTTTTTATCATGGNNTCGTTAGTCGTTAGATGTTAGTCATTAGGGGAGCGGGCCGATCACCTTATGACTCGTGCAAAATCGGCCCCCACTATGCACTATGCACTGTCCACTATGCACTAAAAAAGGCACCCGCAGCCGTTCCGACCTCAGATGCCTTTTTGTTATTTAGTACTAAGTTTTTCACTGAATGTTCTCTTTTTTTTATAATTTTGAGCCTTTGGCCCTATGCAATTAATTTTTCTTCAGAATCTTCGATGCAGTATCTTAAGATTTTGCCGGTTTCTTTTAAATTTAACTTTTCACTAATAAGTTTTTGTTTTATTTGCTCGATTAAGCGCATAGCTTTCCGGTCGTAATATCTTTCACCACAAGCCTGACAAACCGGTATAGTAATATAAAAACACACGATATTATTATCAACGCGAATTTCTTCACTAACCTCTTTAGTTTGAATATCTTCACCATGACAAATTACGCATTTCATTATTTTACCCTCCGTCTGTATTCGATCCATTTTTCTGGCTTCGGTTGATATACCGTTATAACGATCGCAGCGTCCTCATCCGCATTATATGCGACAACTGCATGCAACGGCCTTCCTTTATTTGTTAATCCAAATACCAATAAACTCGGATATGGCTTATCATCAGGATAATTTTCTATTATTTCACCGTTTGTAACGGCTTCGAATACCTCTTCATCATTAATTTGTCCGAATTCTTCGATTTCCATTTCGGTTTTAGCATGATGAGTATATAATACATTATCGTTTTTAAAATTCTTAATTATCGTTTGAATATTTATTATCATATTTTTATTTTACCACACTCACAACTGTTTTTCAAGCATTTTTGTTTGTGGTAATATAAAAACTGAGCGGCCCCCACTATGCACTGTCCACTATACACTCTTTCAGCCCCGCCTTCGCCGTCTTTACCGACGCCGTCAGCAGCTTCATTATTTCCGAAATATCTTCCAGCATCGAAGCCGCCGTATTTTCGTCGAGATATTGCCCGGCCGATAATAATTCTATCCAATATTCTGATTCTGCGGCCTCTTTCAACGCTATCGTAAGTTTGGTGATGAAATCTTTCTTGGATTGAGCGTAAAGACCCTCTTTCACGTTCGCACCGATGCTCGTGCCGGAACGGAGAAGCTGCTTTGATAAAACATATTCTTTTTTAGATTCGCATAGCCATTTGTACGCTTTGACGACGCGAACCGCAAAGGTGAAGGATTTTTCGTATGTTACGCTTTTTGGGGATCGGGTACGCATTTTTTGGCCTCCGGAACAACATTTTTAGAGAATAGAGAACAGTGAATAGATAAGGTTGGGGCGCGCCCTGCGCGCTCTATTTTAGAAGTAAAGCCATTAAAATCACTAAAGTGTCTGTTTAAATCGTCAAAAATCCTCATCTGTTCTCTATTCTCTGTTCACTGTTCTCTAATAAAAGTCCCCCGGCCCATTTTCAGAGCCGGGGAAGTTATCTATTGTGATTATTTGATAATGACCTCAGATGCCTTTATATTGTTTATATGCTTTTATTTGCGCTCTATTGATGTTTTAGAGAGAGCCGGGGATGTTACGCAGCTTCTTTCGTCGGCTTCTTCGCTAATGATTTTATTTTGGCTTCTGGAAGACCGGTTACCCTCACTATGGTTGAAATATCTATGCCTTCTTCAAGCATCTTTTTAGCCATTTCTTCTTCGCGTTTTTTTCTACCTATTTTCTCAGCACTTGTTATTATCGGCATCGCTTTTTCCTCCTCAGACTCATTCATTTCACATACTAATTTTTCTTCTAAATCAAACGGCAGCGTTACTATCCAATCTATAAACTTGTAAAGTTGCCTTACATTCTCTTGACTGTAGCCCTTCTTGTAAAGGCTTTTTATCAGCGTAAACTTCCAGAAATATTTCTTCGCATTGTCGTTTTTAGCTTCCATCAGCCTTAAATACGTCAGGGTTATTACCGCAAACGGATTCTTACTTTTTTCGAGTTCGGCTATCTCCGGCCTGTAGTCGAGCAGTTTTACCATTCCAAACTTCAATGTCAGGCAGGTGTCCGGGTATTTTACCTCGTATTTTTCCGGCCTGAACTTTTTATTATCATCCGTCA
>DIVV01000101.1 GCA_002423385.1 bacterium UBP16_UBA6123 | reverse complement strand
CGAAGGCCTGATTAACCGCCGTCGAAACCTGCCCCTGCTGCGACTGGCTGTTTATGGCTTCTGAAAAGCTCGAAATAGCCTGATCGATATCGGAAACACCCGCCGAACTTTTTATATTAGCCCAACCGAGCGCCGAATAAGCCGTCGTTTTTTGCTCTGGCGTGGCATCGGGAGCCGTTATAACCTGGGCCAACTGTGTTTTAGCGGTCGCGTAATCGGGAGTAGCGCCGTTTAAAGCGCTCAGGCCGGTATTCAATTTAACGGCCGCCTCGGTGTTATTAACCGGGGTAACCACCGAGCCTCCGCCCCCGCCGCCGCCGCAGGCCATATTTGACAATGAAAGCAGCGCCGCGAGCATAAGCATAAACGCAGCGCGAGCGGCTTTTAATAAAACGAATTTTAACTCATCACTTTTTTTAAAATACTTCATTTGCCTTTCCTCGCTTTTTATCTTTTTATTTATCACAAACTCAATCAATAGTTGAAAACCTCTTCCGAAAATAAATAATCGCCGGAAACGCTCGACTGGGCGAATATTTTAACGTCGGCTTTCAACGGCTTCGCCTTTACCTCGACTACTTTATAGTAAACGCGGGCCTTCGAAGTGTTATTCATCGTCACGGCCGAAGGCGGCCCGCCATCGAATGAAACGTTTAATTCCGGCGGCGAAATGAGCTCTGACTTAGATTTCGCCATTATCATGACGTGATTCGAAGAACCCGGCACGAAAAACGAACCGATAAAAAAATTGTCCGTCTGCTGCTGCTGCATTTTAACTACCCGTATAGGCTGCGAAGTTATTTCAAGCGGACTGACCGAAGTTACCTTTTTAACCGTAAGAGTCGTCGAAGAACTCACCGATAAAAATAAAAGACCTTCGTTAAACACTTTGCGGCCGTTATCGCCCGCGCTGAAAATATAAGGCGCGTCTATCGAATTATAAGGCAGCACTGCGCTTTTATCGGAAGATACCAGATAAATGGCGTCCGCGCAGTCATACTTTAAATTGCCGTATGAATCGTAAACCGCCAGTTCTATTTGTTTAACCGGCTGAGCCTGCATGAGCTCGACCGGTATATTGCGCAATTCATAACTGGCGGCCGTTCCCGGCGTGGCGTATGCGCTGAAATAAACGGGCGAGCCGTTCAATCCGAAAGATTCCGCTTTGAATATATACAGACCGGTTTTAGTTCCCAGAGTAATGCTCGTAGTCGCCATTCCATTCTCATCGGTATAAACGGTCGATGATTTTTCGACCGACATGTGCTGTGCGCCTTCGGGCGCGCTGATAAGTGAAAAATCGACGGCGGCTGAATGAACCGGATTGTTATAAGCGTCTACCACCGATATATTTAACAACATAAGCGATTTTTCGGCAACGCGCGAATAAATGTCGACGCCGTTAAGGTTAAGCATCTGCGAAGCCGGGCCGCTGGTGAAGGTTATAAGCGGACGCACGCCGAGAGCATAGTTAGTCTGGTCTGAAATAACGGTTGTTTCCACTTCGAAAGCGGACGCCCTGGTCGTTTTAACGCTAAAATTATAAGAATAATCGGACGGATCGTAAAAAAGCGGACGTTGAGTTAAATCCATGGTTTCATAACCGTTAGTTTTTGTGTTTTTAAATTTCATTTGAAATGACTGGAAATTCAATCCGCTGATAGGGGCGTTGGCGGTATCACGCACGAAAATTTTGAGCCTTATCTCAGAATTGCCGTCAGCCGGCGCGGACAAAGCGCCGTCAACTTCGGCGTATGATTTGCTCACATCGATAGGATTGGTCACAAACGCAAGCTCTATAAAATTTTTACGGTCGTTGGTCTGTATGCGCTCGCCGTCTATATAAACCTCAAGGGTTTTAACGCCCTGCTGTGAGGCTTTTACCTTAAAGAGCATAACGCCGTAAGTATCGGTTTCATCAGCCGGATAGCTTACCGATACGTTGATCGGATCGCCGTTATTCACCGCCAGGCGCGACGGAGAAACGCCGGATATGGGATTACTTTTTGCGTCGCGCGCTTCGACTTTAACCGTGTAATAATCGCTGTTATTGGCTAAAACCTTCGCTGGCGGCTGATGCGCGTAATACTGCGAGGCCGAAGCCGTAAATGGGCCGCTGACGAAAACGGCCAGCGCCTCGCCGTCGATATTGACGCTGTTAACCGACGCTTTTATCTTAAAAACGCCGTTGCGGCTCGATCTGATATACGCCCTGGCGGTTCCGTTTGCGCCCGTCGGTTCCTGCGGCTGGATTATATTTACAACCGAGGGCTGGTCTGAATAAAAATAAGCATAGGCGCCGGTTACAAAATTATTGAATTCATCTTTACAGCCAACGCTCACTTCGATGGTGCTTAAGCCGTCCGCCGTTGCGCCGTTTCCGCCGGTTACCGCCAGAACGGTTTTCTGAGCGCTCAATACGCCGGAAGTGGCGGCGGCTTCGAATTTAAAAGGACTGCCGTTTAATCCGGCGGCGGCCATACTAACCTCGTAAGTGCCCGTTTTATCGCCGAGGCGGACGAAACAGGTAACTAAACCTTCAGAGTTCGATTTTGAATCGGCCGGTTCCACTTTAATTATCGAATAAGCCGATGCCGGCGGATTGAGATTCGGCGGGGTAATACTGACCGTGACGGCATGACCGGCTACCGGATTGCCGTAAATATCTATAACGCGCACGGCGAAGGGCAGTTGAAGCGCTTCGCCCGCGCGGCCATAGGCCGAGCTGTAATAATTTCCGTTTATTAATTTATCGGCCGCCGCGGCCGTCGCGTTCACGTAAAACCTTATCGGAGTGACGTTATAATTGCCTTCAACGCTCGCCCATATTTCCTGAGCGCCTATCGTACGGCCGGCGATATAATTAACCGACGCTTCACCCGAAGCGTTCGTCTGCACGGTTTCGGCGCTGAGAGCGCCGTCGCCTTTGTAAACGAAAAAACGAACGGCGCAGCCAGGGACCGGGCTTGAAACGTTGTTTCCAGATTTATCTTTTACCACGAGCTTAAGCGGCGTGGCCGCCTGCGTATTTACAACCGCATTTTGCGATTCGCCTGAAAGTATCTGCATTAAAGCGGGAGTGCCCGCCACGGCCGTAAGCGTAAAATCGACCGATACGGCGGGCGTGGTTATTGAAGCACTGATTTTATATTGCCCGATCTTATCGCCAAGTTTTGCCACCAGCGCGCGCGCCATGCCAAAATTATCGGTGGGCACGTCTAACTGGGTAAGCTGGCAATCAGAGGCATCGAGCGGTTTTACGCTCTGCCTGAAATGGACTATTACATTCGGACTGGGATTGCCGGAGGCGTCGAATACCTTCACCGTCAGCGGCTGATTGAGAGGCGCGCCTATGGCTCCGTTCTGGCTGTCGCCGGACTCTATTATCATGGTTGACGGCGGGCCGCTCTGAGCCTCTAAATTAAAAACGACGGGCGAATCTTTAGCGCCCGTGAGTTCGGCGTTGACTTTATAAAGCCCCACGGCCGAGCCTAAAGTTAAATCGGCCCATGCGTAGCCGCTCGAATCGCTGGTCATCTGCGCGCTCGAAAGCGCGGCGCCCAGAGCGCCTACCGGCTGCTGCACTATGCGGAATTTAACGAGCGCGCCGCTGACGCGGTTATTATTTGCGTCTAAGACCTGAACCTTAACAGGGCGCGGTAATTTAGTGGTTATAGCGCCTACCTGCGTATTGCCCGACGAATAAATCAATCTGTCGTAAGGGCCGGCGGCGAAATTTAAAACAGGCTGCTGATTGAGCGCGATCCCGTCCACCTTCACCACTACAGTTTTTTGCTCCGAAGTAGTTGATGAAATTTCGAAATAAGTTTTGCCTTCGGCATTAGTCGGCCTGAGTGCGTTTGGCGGAACCGGCTGGCCGTCGGAATTTTTAACGGAATTATTCATGCCGGAAACGCTTACCTGCGGAGTGATATTGGCAATCGGAAGATTCGAAGAATTTCTGAGAGTGATTATTATATTCGCGTTGATCTGGCCGTTGGCCATATAAACAGACCCCGGCACGGCTTCTTCTACCCTGGAATTGGCTATACTGATCATCTGCGACATGAAAGTGAGCGTGAGCGTCTGGGTTATCGTAATGCCGCCGTCGGCAACCGCGGTTATTACGACATTATTAGCGGGCTGATTCGACTTTATGACGAATTTAGCGTTACCGCCCGTATCCGTAGCCGCCGAGGCCGGAGTTATAATTACGCCCGCTGAAGGATTAGGATTGATAGTGACGAGTTTTTGAATAACCGGATTATGGTTCGCATCGCGCAGACTGACGCTGATTTCGGCGCTGTCGGCGCCGTCGCCTACGATCAAAGTGCGTGTAGAAGTGATTGTAGAAAGAGACGGTGACACCGCGCCGGCTTTATACTCGATCTGCTGAGAACCTATAGTTTTTTTCGCGTTTCCCGTCTTCTGGGCCTCTATGGTAATCGTGCGCGTGCCGGTCTGAGTAGTTTTAACCGTAAAACTTATCTTTCCGCTCGCTTCGGTTTTAGAAGGCGAGGCTGGCATAAAAACATCTATGTTAGCGAATTGATTGCGGTCCGAAGTTATAAAAACGTCACAGCCCGGTATGGCGTTGCCATTATCGTCGAGTATGGTGACTTCGAAGATAGCCCCGGTGGCCCCGTCGGCAATAAATGGCTGATCGCCGGAATTTTTAAGTGTTATATACGATTTTGAAGTCGATACATCGCCGATTTCGGTCGTAAGGGCTATATCTACGGCGGCCGCGGCGGCCGCGGCGTTATTGCCGCCTATATCGGTAATGTGGCCAGCCGTTATCGACGAAGATATGTTAATGCCCGAAGGCGCGCCGGCGGTTAATACGCCCGAATTAAAAGTGCCGGGAGCCGTTATTTTACATGAAGAACCGAGAGTTATCATTAACTTGAGCGCATCGGCGTCGGAAGCAAAAACAGGCGAAGAACCGAAGCTGTCGCCGTTAACCGGCAGGGCGAAATCGGAAGCTACAACGCCGGAAATTATGACTGCTTTATCGAAAACGACCGCTATTTTATCGCCCGCGTCGGCCTGAGCGTTGCCGTTCATATCGTTTAAAGTAGCCGCGACTATCCGCGGCCCTGCGCCCGTGGGCGCGGCTATATCTACGGCGGCCGCGGCAGGACGCGCATCGCCGCCCGTGCCGGTTATGCGGCCTGAAGGCATAGTCGCCGAAAGATTTATACCCGAAGGCGAGCCGGGAGCGAGAACCGCCTGATTAAAAACGCCGGGAGCCGTTATTTTACACGAAGCGCCAAGCGTTATGGCAAGTTGAGTGGCAAGCGAGCCTATAGCAAATGACGGCGCACTGCCCAGCGAATCGCCGGAAACAGGAAGAGTGAAATCTGATGCGGCTACGCCTGAAATGGTTATAGCAGCGTCGAAAATCAGATTGATCTTATCGCCCGCATCGGCTATGCCGTTCGTGTTTACATCCTGCCAGCCCGAAGTTAACAGAATCGGCCCTGTTCCGGGACCGCCGCCGCCGGTTACGCTCAAATTAAAAACGGCCGTAAGCGGAGCGGTCCAGCCGGCCGGCGTTGTAGTTGCGGTTATTACCACAGACCCCGCCGTCGCGCCAGCGGTAACGCTGATTTGCGCGTTGCCGGCCGCGTCGGTATTAACCGTCGCTAACCCGTTTATCGAGGCCGGGCCGGAAGTAACGCTGAAAGTAACCGCAGTGGCGCTTATCGGCCCTGAAGACTCGGCCAGATTAACGCGAAGCGCCGCTGGAAATTGAGTGTTTACGGCCGCCGACTGGTTATTGCCGAGCGCGACCATAAAATTGGGCTTAACCAGAACGGCCGTGGCTTTTATGTCAAGAGATGCGCCGGTACCGGTTTTAACTATATCACGAACGCCTATATACGAATTTTGACTGGCCCAGGTTTTCGACGAAGGAGTCGAAGTGTTATGAAATTCTTTATTTCCCGTCGTAGGATATGGATCGGTCGATAAGCCTCTTATGCTCGAACGCGGCGGACCCGAAGTAAGATGATCGCCGCCGGAAGCCACTTTTAACTCTATAAGCCGCGGCGTCGCATCGTTGGGATTATTAGTAGTTTCTTTAGCGCCGTTTACATGAAAAATTAAAAGCCCTTCGCCGGGAAGTCCTTCATCCCACGAACCGCTTATCAAGCCGCGCTTTTCGATATAATAATAATCGGTACCCGAGGCGGCGCCGCCTTTTTCGAGCCGGTAGGTTTTACCGAACTCAAAGTTGAAATTCTGCTGATTTTCAGTTATATTGACAACATCCGACCAGCCGAGAAGTTTTCTGCAAATAGGATCTAAAAAAGCCGGTTTAGAGCCTTTAGGCGTACCGTTATAATTGCCGGTGGACATAAGCGACCATCTGCCCATGCCGCCTTCGGTGTTATATGTAGTATCGTATAAATCGGGCAGGCCGAATTGATGACCGAATTCGTGACATATAGTGCCGAGCGCCTGTGTGGTGCCGTATTCTTTTTCAGGCACGATCGTAACGCCGTTAATGCCGACACCGTCACTGGTAGAAATTAAATTACTGCTGCCGGAAGCGCGATACCAGTACATGCTCCATATATCGTCGCCGCCGTCGGTCGTCCCTGATGTTTCATCGCCGAAGCCTGCATGGGCTACCATTATGCACTGATAATTAGCGAAGTTTATATCCGGGTCGGCCGCGGCCACGGCGTCGCGGGCTAACTGACCCACATCGTCCGTAGCGCCGTAAGTAGCCATGGTTTTATTTAAATTATAAGTCGATGCGCTGAGAGTGGATGTTACCGTAATTGTATTTCTTGACTGTTCGCGAAAATAAGCGGTCAGACTCGTTACCATATTGCCGATTTCAGTGCGGCCGTTAGCGCCCATTTTAACGTCGCTGAATTCGACCAAAACGACTATTAGATTAACATTTGTATTGGTTTTGATATAATTTTGAAGCGTCATGCCGCCGACGCCGTCACCCATGGCCTTTAACGGTCCGAACGCTACTTCGGGCACCAACGGCGTTATCATACGGCCGTAACCGTCCGGCGGCGGCATATTGTCGAGAATATGACGCGGAACGCTCTGGTTGGGGTCTAACGGCGGGGCTACCGCCTGAGCCGGTAAATAAGCGGACACTAAAAGCAATAAGGCGATTAAAACGATAAAACAGAATTTCCGGTTATTATTGCCGCCGTTACAAATTAAGCCGTCAGCGGCGAGTATCGTGCGATTATTTTTTTTGCTGCTCATTAACGCATCTCCATTATTATTTGTTTTTAAAAAGGTGCTTCGAGACTAATTTTTTTAATTCACGCCAGATCGTTCTCCTTAAATTTTTCTTCCACATAGCCTCGTAAGCAAGCATCATCATATTTTTAATGAAACTGTAAATATGGAATTTAAATGAAAAATCCATTTCGCCGTATATAAAATTTTCGGTGCCGTAATTTGGCCTGATTTTGACGAGAACCTTTTTGTTTTTCAATAAAGCCCGGATCGCTTCAACCGCGCCTACGGTATAACCAAGATTTTCAGGCTTATCCATGCCGATATTAGCGTTAATATCGAGTTTTTTAAATGAAAACGAGGCTAAAACCTTTAAAACAAAACGCCACAATAGAGTTATCAAATCGAGCGCAGTGCCCTTATAAGTTAAAAAGAGCCTGAAATATTTATAAATCTTCTTCGTCATAAAAAATATCCCTTTTTTTAATTAAATTACGGCCCAATACGCTCAGCCGGTATTCGTATGCGCCGCTGATATCGGCGCTTACGGCAAAAACCAGCCCCGAAAAAAGCCAGCTTACACGAAACAAAACGCTGTCGCTTTCATCGTCGGTATTTTGTACCCGAAACCTGAATTCGATTGGAATCAAAGTCAAAACAACCGCGCAGACCGTGACGGTAAGAACGGAGTATATAATTATTTTAATCGAGAGCAGAAACAGGTACCATATCATTATATTTAAATTTTATCATATATATCAGGCCGTGTCAATAGATTTAGAAGTTCATGTCAAAAATTTAAACCAATGAAAAGTTTTATCTTTCGAGAACCACAACTTTTTATCCTGAAGTTATGTCTTGAAGTTATGTCTTGAAGTTATGTCCTGAAATTATAATTGTTCTGAAATTATAATTTGACAAGCGGCGTTATATTTATTATAATTATATTAGCGGAACTTTACTTTGTTATACCCGCTCATGGGGCCGGCGCTTCTTTACCACTCCGCCTGGCCCGCCAGCTATAAGAATAAATATATGGGCACTGTTTTATATGCCCGCACCTTACTTTGTAATTTATGTACCCGAAAGGGGTGTATCGGATTATGTTAAAAATCAGATTTAAACACGCTGATATAAAAATATTATTGATACCGGTTTTAGCTCTCGCCATATTCTTTTCGTCGGCTGCGGCGGCTTTCGCCAACCCTCTGTTATGGCCGCTGATTCCGGTTAAAATGTTTTTCGACGGCGCTAATTTCATAGCCGAAAAAATAGTTGATTCAATCTCTTCAAAAGCCGCCGATAAAAAAAACACCGAATCCATCGCGACAGGCTTATCAGACGAGCAGATCAAAAAAATCCTCGAACTGCAACAGGTCAATTTCGATATAATCGATCCGATCGAACTTCAAAATTTGATCAATTTAAAAATGCCGGCGCCAAACGCCGCTAAGATAAGCTCCGAAATACAAATCCTGAATAAAAAACTCGAACTACTCGAAAAATTATACGACGACAGTTTCGTCGATATCGCCGAAACGCTTACTCAAAGCGGTAATAACGCATCCGGCGGACTTCCTTCCGAATCGGCGCCGTCAAAGGCGGTCATTAATAAAACTATCGAGGCCGCGCCGCTTCCTGCGTTCGAACTCCCCGCCGCCGCAGGCGCTAAACCCGTAACTAAAACTCAAAATAACCAGCCGGCAACTCCCGCGACATCAGCCAGCGACGGACAAACGCAAAACCTCGTGTCACAGCTCAAAGACGCCGACCCTAATTCGGCGCAATTCAAATCAATATTCGAAAAATTCAAAGAAGAACTCAAGCCCGAAACTAAATCATACCTTAACTACTCGACCAGCTCCGATATTTCTAAAAAAATAATTCCGCCCGATTTCGAAATGAAGGCAAACTCGGGCATTAAACTCTGGCAGGATAAATACGACGATAATAAACTCTTAAACCGCTCGTGGAGTTACGGCGACGCGCCAAACAGCGCCGATGCCATCTCAAAATCATACACGTCCAATTTCCTCAACACCAAAGACGATCCGTCCATGGCGCAAAACGTTCTTGCCAAGGCGCAAAACACCGAATTCAGCGACGTTAAGCTCAACCAGGGCAGCACTAAATTCGGCTGGACCCATATCGCCTACGACCGCCCCGACGGCACCTGTCACGCGCGCGAAATCAAAGAAGCATTCGGCCTCGCCGATCAGGATAAAGCCGTTCGCGAATTCATACTCGATACCATTAAAAACGGAACCCCCGAAGAACAGGTCCGCGAACGCAACGGCCAGGCGCAGCACAGAATGCTCTACACCCGCACGGTTGACGGCCAGGAAATAAAAGTTGTCGTCGATAACGACGATAAATACCGCGGCTCTGTCATAACCGCGTATCCGACCGGTAAGGTCAAAGCGCCTACACCCGCCGAAATACAGCAGCGCATCGAAGAAGAAAAGAAAAAAATCGCCGATGCGGCTAAAAAGAACCAACCATGGCGCAATCCAAACATCAGCATCGATCTATACAGAAACGAAATCGGTAAAACCATTGGACCGCAAATTAAAGCCGGAACCGAATCACAATTCAGACTCGGCGGCGCCACCATCAAAACCGGCGCGAAAGGCGACGTTCTTCTTATCGGCGCGGAAGCTAAAGGCGCCTCCTATGTCGGTATCCGCAATGGCCAGCTCGCCGCAGGACTCCAGGGCTCGGTATTCGCCGGTTCACGCGCACGCGGTGAAGTATCTACTGGTATCCAGGTCGGCCAGCTCGGCGGCCGCGCTTTCGTCGGCGGCGAAGTATCAGCCGGCGCGGG
Source organism: bacterium UBP16_UBA6123 (assembly GCA_002423385.1). Lineage (GTDB taxonomy): Bacteria > Muiribacteriota > UBA9980 > UBA9980 > UBA9980 > UBA9980. Next base: position 34,534 of record DIVV01000101.1, on the reverse strand, counting down.
CGCCAATGCCGACGCTAACGTCGGTATCGGTAAAGAAGGCCTTACAGCAACCGTTGCCGGCGACGCCTTCGTCGGCGTACGCGCTAAAGGCCAGATCGGCGGCACTATATCGCACGGCAATACCTCGGTTACCGGCGCGCTTAACGGCACGGTCGGCGCGGGACTCGGAGCGCATTTCGAAGCCAAAGGCAAAGTTTCATGGAGCGGAATTAACGCTAAAGTAAACGTGGGGGCTTACCTCGGCATCGGCGGCCAGGTCGGCTTCGATATCAACGTTAATTTCGGCGACGCACTCAAGCCCGTTCAAAAAGTCGTAGAAAAGGTTTATGACAAAGGAAAAGAAGTAGTTACTAAAATAGGCGATAATATAAAGAACGATATCGATAAAACTAAAAAAACGCTGGCTAAACTATTTAAATGGTGACAATAACTTAATTTTTATTAATTTATATATCTATCATCTAAATAGCTAAACCTATATAACCAGGTAGTATAATTAAATAATATTTTTAATTTATTTCGTTTATAATCATAAAAAGTTAAAAGTTTAATTACTATAACCTTAATCTTAATCTTAATCTTAACCTTAAAATTTTATTAATATCCGTCAAGTCATCAAAAAAAATCGTTAACCAGCGCAAAAACGCCTCATGCCCTTCCCCGGTATGAGGCGTTTTTGATTGTTATTATTGTTATCATGACTTTTCCTTAAATTATGTGGCAAAAACATATTTTATATTTTTTAAAATAAGGGAGGGAGAAAAGGTTANNCCCTCCCTTAAACCCTCCCTCTTTCGGCAAATTGCCTGACGCTTTTTCGTGGGCTATCGATACTTTTTTTTGTCTGGGCTTTAATTTGGTGAATTGGTTCTTGAATTGTTAGTTGATTGCTTTTAAGTTTTTCCCTGCCCGCCTCTTACTTATTCTATTCATTCATTTGTTTGTTTGTTTGTTTGTTGCTTTTTACTTATTTGTCTGCCAGCTTGTTTATTTGCAGTCGCGCACATGCGTGCGCGCGACTGCGTAGCAATAACGGTTTTAACGCAACTTAAATGAACGGCTCGCGTTAAAAATCGCTGCAAATCGAGTTTAATAGAATGAGTCAAATTAAACAAATGTAATTAATCGATTAATTTTTAAAATTAATAAGTTTTACATGATTTTCGGTGATATAAAAAAAGTTGTTATGTAATAGAACATTATCGCGAGCCGAAATATTAAGTTCCGGTGGTGCGTAAATAGCATGCCTTCGCGCACGCAACGCGTGCGCGAAGGCAAAAACAACAAAAGGCAAGGAAAAAGTTTATGGCATGAAAGAAAAAATAGAGATAGAGATTATAATAAAGAGAATATAGTAGGGTAGTAATTTTGTAAAGAAATTAAAAGAAAAACTTCGAAGCCGGCAGCAANNAATAGCCTTTTTATTTCGATGCTACAAAACTGCGCAAATGCGGCATACGAAGTATGCCGTATTTGCGCAGTTTTATATTCAGGGAGAGTAAAGAGGGCCATGGGGGAAAAGAGAGGGCCATTGGTCCTTTCTTTTCCCCCATCAACTCCGGCGTTTCGAACTATATATGCATAATAATGCAAAAATCTATATCTAAATCTAAATCTAAATCTAATATACCAATATCTAATATCTAATATCTACAAACCTACATATCCGACTAAATATCTACACATATAAAAATCAATTCAAGCAATCGAATGAATTATATATTTTATGATTTGAGGCATCAATTACTTTTAGATAAGCGTTCGCGTCGGCGTCGATAGAGCCTGTTACGATATAATCCGCGCCGAACCTAGCGGCTAATTCGTTAATAGTCGATTTATCGAGGTTATCGAGGTTAAAGCACACGCCGGCGACATCGGCGCCGCTGATAACGCTGAAGCCTTTATATGACAGGTAATTTTTAATGCTGTAAACGGCGTTTTCTTCGCTGGTGGTGATACTGCCGCTGGCGCCGCCTTTTTTGGCTTTATTTTTAAAGGGAAGCAGCACCGCCCTTTTAGTTCCGCATTTCGGTTTAGCCTGTGCGGAGCACACCGACATTTCAATTTTTTTGACTTCTTTAGCATTTATTAATTCCGACTTCGATGATTGAACCGCTAAGCTCGATTGTTTCAAACTGCCAGCCTTACCGTGAGTTTCAGGGCATTTCGCGGCCGGGCCTGCATTATATCTTTTTATAACTGGCGCATGAGCGGCGGGCATCATTTCAGTAGCGTGCCGCTTTACGCTGCCATTAATAATTCTCATCGATTGAATGGTATTTTGAAGTTTAATAATACATTCATTGTATTTTTTTTCAAAATTATCCGCTCCACCGATATTTACGGAATTAATCTTCGCGATAGCTTTATCATTAGCGGCAATGACGTATTCGCTTTTATTTTTAAGCGCGTCTTTAATAATTTTACGCGCTTCGCCCCTTGAAATGTCCTTGTTATACTTAATTTTAAAATATGAAATTAAATATCCGTCGAAACTCATAAAGTTAGTATCGGCGCTATATTGCTTTAATCCTTTTAGATCGGGTATAACGATATGTTCATGCGAGTAAAGCGGCGATACGAAGAAAAAAAGCGAGCCGCAAAATAAAGACAGAACCGAAACCGGTACTATAGATGCAAATAATCCAGGCCATAAAAATATATACCGCTCCAGTTTTTTAAGGTACGAAAACGAAAACGATATGCGCTTAACGGGAATATCATTATCCTTGAATATAATATAATCGAGCAGAATGATTTGCAGCGATACGAAAACCACAAGGCTCGTATCGACGGTGAATCCCGAAATAAATTTAGTAAGAATTATGAATGAAAGCGAGGCTTTCAATAAGCACGACAGATAAAACAGCATAATTATACCTCCCTGTTGAAACATCCGTAATATTTTCCGCAGTTGATGCTATGAAAATATTACGACAAAAAGGTATGACAATGCTGTATATATGCGTTCAAGTTTAAGTATAGTAAATTAATGCGGATATTAGCAAGAGGAAGGCCTTTTTATTTAAGATTTATGCGATAAAATGAATATATTATCTGGATTAATGCTTATTGTGAATGTTTTTAATGAAAATAAATCTAATTTTCTCGCGGCGGTATCGTGGATGTCTATTTCGACGGCCGCGCCGTTTCGAGTTTTAACGACCGCGGTATGAAGCCGGCCGCGGGAGTAAATGGTGTCGAGATTAACTTCGAATGAGTTTGGCTTTTTTTCGCTATATTTAACATCGGAGCGCAGTATATAAACGGCTTCAGATCTAACGCCCCATTCTATTTGGCCGCCTTCGCTAAACTTGCTTCCTGCGCAGCCGCAGGTTATAGTAACGCCGCCTTCGGCTTCAGGCCATAAAACTTCGACCGACTTTTCGTTCACTTTAGCTATTCTGCCGCAAAATATATTTCTTACGCCCAAAAATTTAGCCATTTCAGGATCTTTCGGATAATTATACATATCGAACGCGCCGCCGCTTTGAATTATTTTGCCGCGCATCATTACCGATATTTCATCGCCTATAAAATACGCCTCGTCGATATCGTGGGTTACCATTAAAATAGTAACGGCTAAATTCTGATTGACGCTTTTTATCATGCGCCTGGTATCTTCGCGCATCGATTGGTCAATGGATGAAAACGGCTCGTCGAGAATTAAAAGCGAGGGCTTAGACACCAGAGCACGAACCAGAGCGGTTCTCTGCCGCTCGCCGCCGCTTAAATTCGCCGGATACCTCTGAAGAAGACCGCCTATATTAAAAAAAGAAATAAGTTCATCTATCCAGGCCCGCACACTTTTGAAATCGATGCCGCGCGCCTTTATTGGATAGTATATATTATCGATAACGCTCATATTAGGAAAAATGCATATATCTTGCGGCACGTAAGATACGCCGCGCTGATGAGGAGATTTATTTGTAACGGTTTCGCCTGAAATTATAATATCACCCGCCGAAGGCGTTCTGAAGCCTATAATGCTTTCGAGCAGCAGGGTTTTTCCGGCGCCGGTCGGGCCTACTATCACATGGCTTTTTCCGGCTTGAATACTGAAATTAATGTTTTGCAGGGAAAAATCTCCCGCTTTAACCAATAAATCGCGAATTTCAATCATGACGGGCGACCCCCATTTTTTTAGCGAATAAAATAGTTGCAAGCCCCAGGGTTATAAGCAATATTATAAGCACCGCCACGCCCTCGATATCGGCCGATGACAGATTTAAAAATATCGACACCGGAAGCGTTTCGGTTTTCATCGGCATGGTGCCGGCAAGCGTCATCGTCGCGCCGAACTCGCCCACGCATTTAGCGAAGGTAACGGCCGTAGCGGCTATTATTCCGCGCCGCGCCAGCGGAAAAGTAACGCTTAAAAACGAATAAAAAGGCGAGGCGCCAAGCGAACCGGCCACCATTTCGTAGCGGGGAGATATTTCATCGAAAGTGGATTTTATCATTCGCGCCGCTATTCCCGCGCTGGTGATAAATTGCGCTAATATTATGCCTTTGATCTCGAAGACGAAAACAGCCGCGTTATCTTGAATATATGCTCCCGCCGAAGATTTGAAAAATATTAAAAGAAGCGCGCCGAGAGCTATGGGAGATACTATGAGCGGCACTTCAAGCGCGGCGTCAACTATGGCGCGGCCGCGAAATTGATAACGCGAAAGCGCGTAACCGGCCGGAATGCCGAAAACCAGCGAAATAAAAGTGGCTATTACCGCCGTCATCACGCTTAATTTGATCGAATAGAACACGCGCTGAGAAGTGATGATTTTATAAAAATCGCCCGAAGTCAAAAACGGCGCAAGCGAAATTATAAGAACCAGATAAAATGATAACAGCATCAGAGCGAATGCTATGGCCGCATTTCTTAAATTCACCTATATTGCTCCTACGATAAAATAAGCTTAACGATTTAATTGAAATCTACTTTTTAAACATCCATTCCTGCGGCACTATATATTCATCGCCGCCGACCGGTTTTTCTTTTCCTAAATATTTCAAGGCGTCCTGCGACGTGGTAAAATATCCGTATTTTTCAAAAAATTTCATGCCGCCGTCGGGCGATTTCATATATTCGATAAAGTTCAAGGCTAATTGCGTATTTTTGCAATATTTAGTCACTGCGGCTGAAAGATAGCTTATTCTAATAACTTCGTCCGGATTAATTTTAACGGTTTCGATTCTTTGCGGGTCCCAGTTATCAAATACGCTCCAGCCGATAACCGCGTCCGCCGCGTCCAGCGATATTACATTGGCGGTTTTTTCGCAGCTTTCAACGTAATTAATTATATTTTTACGAAACGCCGCTTTTTCTTCGGCGTTGAAATTATGCTCGGCGAGCTCTGCCGCAAAAACTCCAAGGCAGACCATTTCAGGATTCGCAATTACTAATTTAATGCCGGGCCTGCAAAGGTCTTTTAATGATTTTATATTTTTAGGATTGCCCTTTTTGACGTTTATAGCCGGCACCAGATATACTATTTTAGTTTCGGTGGTTTCAACGATAAGATTTTCTCTTTTAGCTTTTTCGATAAAATCGACTGAACCCGGAAAGTAAATATCGCCTTTTTCAGTCAGTTTTATCTGCGAAAGCAAAACGCCGGAGCCGTTAATATTAAGCTCTATTTTAACTCCGGTGTTTTTTTCATATTCTTTAGCAAGCTCTTCCATAGCCGGTTTTGAAGCGGCCCCGGTCATCACCAGCAGGGAATTTTCCGCCGCGAAACCGGATGCCGCATAATAAAAACCGGATATTAAAACGATTAAAAATATCGACGCCGCATAATTTAACTTATAATTAAGCAACCCTCTAAACATTATAATTACCCCTTTATTAAATATTTTTGATACCACTATTTACTATCACAATTTTAATTTTCAGAGGTAATTATAACATTTTATAAAAAGACTGTCAAAGAAATTTCAGTAATTAACTATTTTTTAATTTATGAGTCCATTCTAAAAAGGTCAATTTCTGAAAATTTGCGACATGTTTTTGAGGGTTTTCAAGGCCACTTTTATTCATTTTTATAGTTTTTATAGCAGACTCATTTATAATTATTTGAGTTCGAGTTTATTCATTTTTTTGAATAAACGCTTCTCACTAATTATAAACGCTATTTTATTCTGAGCGCGTTTTTAATAACGGTGAAAATTTCAGTGTTATGCATAATGCCTTTTATATTTTCAGCGCCCGGGCCGCTGCCGAATACCTGGACAGGCGCAGCCGTATGAGTCTGGCTGCCCCAGCTGATTCTATGATAGGGGCACAGAACGAAAGCGAGCGAGTGTGAATAGTCGTATATGTAATTAAAAGGGTCAATTTTTTTAAGCGCGTCCATTGCTACTATTTCAATTTCACCGGTAACTAAATCTACGAATAAATAATCTTTGAATATAGTTTTTATATTTTCGGGCCTCGGATCGTTTTTAATTTTTTGAGCAATAATTTCAAGCGGCGTATTGATTTTTGCGATGGCGCTCATATCGGCTCCTATGTAGTCTTTGCTTGTTTTGCTGCGGCCTATTATATTAAACGATCCGGTTTCATGATCGGAAGCTATGATTATAAGCGTATCGGGGTTTTTCGAAGCAAAATTCATAGCGGCGCCTACCGCTTCGTCAAAAGCTATAGTGTCGCGGATCATCGACGCAGTATCGTTACCGTGAGCGGCGTGATCGATGCGGCCGCCCTCTATCATAGCGAAAAATCCGTTTTTATTTCTGGATAATATTTTAAAGGTTTTTTCGGACATTTCAGCGAGCGACGGCTCGGAAGTTTTAGCGCGCTCTATTTCAAAACTCATATTACTCATATTGAAAAGTCCGAGAATTTTAGCGTTATCAGGCGCGGCCTGAAGGCCTTTAGAAGTTTCAACGAGCAGATAACCCGCTTTAACAGCTTCAGAAATAAGATCACGGCCGTCTTTGCGCGCGCCGTCTTTATCGGCCGGCAAATAAAACTTTTTACGGCCGCCCATTAAAACATCTATGCCTTTTGTTATTTGCTGAGCCGCTATACCGCTTTCATCGTAGCGGTTTGATATATGCGCCGAAAAAGCCGCCGGCGTGGCATCCGTTATACCTGAAGTAGTAACGAGTCCCGTCGCCATATTTTTTTCTTTGATGAATTCAAGAATAGATTTAATTTCGGTGGTCCCATCAGAGGCCATACTGACCGCGCGGGCCGTCATCATTTCGCCGGTAGCTATCTGGCCGGCGGCCGCCGCGGATTCCGTGACGGTTGTATCGAGCGTATCGTTCACTAAATAAGCGGTATGCCCCGATTTCATTAATTTAAGCATATTCAGGTCTTTTTTATTAATTTCACGATTATATAACTGGGCCGCCCAGAAGTGGCTGAAACCCATTCCATCGGCTATTAATAAAATAACGTTTTTAGCATTTTTATAATTTTTATAATTTTTAGCATTAAGATCGCCTGGAAAAGCGAAAAGCATCACAAAAATTATATAAATAGCCGCCGCGTAAAAACCTGTTCTTCTTTTCTTCATAACAAACCTCTTACTATATTTTTTTATCCACAACAATACCAACATTGTTTTATATTCTCGATTAAATATAAAAATTCAAGATTGAATATATTTTATGGAATTTTTTAATGCAATATATAAGCTACAGGACACTAACGGACTGGGACACGCTTATTAAATCAATATCGTCAAGCATCCGTTTTGCGCGTTTAGTTTAATTGTAAACTCAAATTACAGAATCTTATTTTATCAAACAAAACAAATAAAGTCAAGATTTTAAAAAATTAAAAAGTTTATCACTGCTGCCATGAATACTTCTTATATTCAGTCTCTATTTTTTTAATAAATTTTTATTTAATTTTCCAGACCGCAATATTCTTCGTAAAGGCTTTTTAGCGTCAGCGCGCGTTTTTTAACTATTTCAAGGCGCGTGCAGGCCGCGATAACCCGATACATGGTGCCGTCTTTTTTAGAGTAAAAAAGGCCGGTCATGGCGAATTCCGCGTCACGAAAAGATATCCAGGCGAGCTGAGCCTTTTTAAGCGCCGCCTTCGATTCGTTATCTACAGCGGCAGAAAGTAATTTATAATATTTATTAAGCTCGGCGTCCCACATTTTTTCTCCTTCCTCAGCGGCTTTTACCATACCTGCGGTCGAAGGATCTTTATCCATGGCCTTATCCACGAATATATCGATTTCATGTTTTATCTCTCCGGCATTCCGTCCGACCGCGTTATCCTGCGCAAAACAAGCGCCGGTAAAAGGTTTGAAATAAATAAACACGGCAAGTAAAAACATAGTTAAGATAATAATTGATTTAATGTTTTTTTTCATTATAGATTTCCTTTCATCGTTAATTTTTCATTCCCTGAATTTCCAGCTTTTAATTATTTCACGCTGCATGGCCGATTCTGGCGATACGATAAAACTATTACTGATATTTGCCCTTAATTCCTTTATTTTATCGATGACGCTCGCGCCGGTCGCCAGGCCGTGTCTTACAAGATAGCAGCCCGCGATCATTCCCGTCCTTCCAATTCCGCCCCAGCAATGAATATATACGCGTTTCCCTTCGCTTATTTTAGCGTCTATTTCATCGAGTATTTCTTTTATGGTTTCACGCGGCGCGATACCATAATCTTTAATAGGGTAGCGCTTGGTAGTAACTTCCACGCCAAGCGATGCCGCCGCTATTTTCAACTCCGATTCATAAGGCGCGAATTCGTTATAGTATTTGCCGCGCTCGTTTTTTTCCATTAAATTGATTATATGACGGATTCCATATCTTAAAAGATAAGTTATTTTTTTACGAGCGGTTTCAGAATCCATGTCGCCGGGATAGCATCCGGCTAAAAGATGCTCATCATCAACCCAATAAGAACGGTCGAATGGCGTTTCCGTAATTTCATCGATATCTATATCTTTAACGCTCATAATAATTTACCCCGGGATTATATATCAGTAATTCCAAATAATCGATTTTTTGAATTTAGACAACGAATTTTAATAGTTTTCAAGCATATTTTTGCCTTTTTTTGCCTTTCTGGAGGGGACTCATTCATATATATCCAAACTTAAAAATTCCGTTTAAAGTCAAGTTAAAGTCATTTTAGTTAAAATCATTTTAGCAGAAAGAAAAATCAATGTCAACAAAATACGCTAAACAAAATACTCCGGGCATTTTAACTTTAACTTTTTAACTTTAACTTGACAATAAATACGCAGCACAAAATACACTAAATTATGAAACCATTCTAAACATTTACAATTTAACCTGTCACCAAATCACACCAATTAACGCACAATGATTACGCCTTGCAGTTTATAATAAAGTATGTTATGATAAACCGGGCTATATTCAACGGTTAATCTATAAGGAGTGATCTGTTATGAAAAAAACATGGTTAATTCTATCGGCGATTTTGCTTATAATATTACTGACAACTTTTGCCGAGGCTAAAAGTAAGCGCGTCCCTGACGCTCAATATTATAAAAACACCATAACCGCCGCGCGTGAAACCGTATGGAAAGCCATAACCACCGGCAGCGGAAGCTGCGCTACGGTAGCGGTTATGGACGACGGCCGCCTCGTTTATTCCGAATGTTTCGGAGCCGCTGAACGCTCTTCGAACAGGCCGGTCGATAAATATACGCGCTTTAATATAGGTTCGACCAGTAAGATGTTCGCCGCGGTTTCAATTTTACTCCTCGTCGATGACGGCAAAATAAACCTCGACGAAAAAATCGTTAAATATATCCCTGATTTTACCATGAAAGACGAGCGTTATAAAGATATAACCGTCAGAATGATATTTAACCATTCATCAGGTCTGCCCGGAAGCACTTTTTTCTTCAGCTACGAATCCTGCGACCAGATGCATAAACTTCTTCTTGACAATATAAAAAATTGTTATTTAAAACACGCTCCCGGCGAAATGTCGATGTATTGCAACGACGGCTTCACTCTCGCCGAAATAATCGTTGAAAGAGTAAGCGGCAAAAGATTCATGAATTTTGTCGCTGAACGAATTTTCAAGCCGCTCGGAATGAAAAATTCCGGCCCAAGCATCGGCGAATGCGGCAGCGACAATATCGCGCAATATTACGATATCAAAACCGGCAAAAAATATCCGGCCGAAGTTGTAAATATTTACGCCTGCGGCGGCATTTCATCGACTGCCGAAGATCTCAGCAAATTCGGAAACAGCTTCAATCCAAAAAGCCGCAATAAAATTCTTTCTAACGCTTCACTCGCCGAGATACGCAAAAATCAGCCGTATCGTTTTTACAACGAACTGAAACACAGACCCATGATGAGCGAATTCGGCTGGGAATATTCGAATTTAGATCAATTTGAATCGAAAGGATTTCAGGTCCTCGGCAAGGGCGGCAATACTGCCTGCTATTCGGCTAATCTGCAGATCGTTCCCGATGAAGGAATTTCAATAGCGCTTATGGTAAACGGCCATGTTTCTGGAGAATCGCTCACACACCCTATACTCGAAGCTTTAATGAAAGATAAAAATCTTGTAATTCCGACGCCGCTAAAAGCTGAAAAACCCGTCGAAGCGCAGAAAATACCAGCCGAGATACTTAAATTCGCCGGTATTTACACCAAAAACATGGCGCCCTTTAAGATAACTTTCAATAAAGACGAAAACGGTTTCGACATATACCCGTTGGCTCCGATTAATAAAGATAAAAAAAATGGAGTGAATAAAGAGCCTTCCAATAAAGATAAAAACGAAAAAACAGCCGTAAATGCCGTTATTTCTTATGTTTATAACGATGGTATTTTCCATAATTTTGAAAAAGAATCAAAGTGTTACTTTACCGTTATTAACGGCCGGCAGTATTTAGCGCTGCATAAAATTAAAAATTACGGCGTCGATGTTATCGAATATCAAAAACTCGATGAAATTAAAAATCCAGTTTCGTTGAAAACTGAGATAACCGGCCAGCAATGGCTCGTAAGAAATGAAAACCCTTGTATTCTTGCCGGCTGTATCGGTATCGCCACAGTCGATTTTTACGAAGAACTTCCCGGTTATCTTAATTTTGCCGGCGTTAAAAAAATTGAAACTCCCGACTACGCAAGCATCGCCGGAACGGCTTTCCGTGACCAGTCAGACCTGCATCTGCTAGATCTCAACGGCGAAACCTGGCTTAAAAGCAGCTACACGCTATTCTCGCCGGCCGGCAGCGTAAGAAAATTAATCGACGGCGTCAACAGAGTGGTAATAAAATCAGAAGGTTTTAACGAATGGCTCAAAATAGATAAAGGCGCCATTGTTAACTTCGAAAAACCGATCAATGGCAGAATAATAGTTATAGCTAAAGACGAAGCCGTTTACGACAGCGTCGTCGATAAAGATGAAATTTACGCGCCCGAAGGCAGCTATATATTTTTTGCGGGCGCTCCCGGCGATATGTTCAAAGCGGTAGCTAAATAATAGCTTTACTTTTCCATTTTTATATCTTCATACATAATATCCGAATAAGCGCCGGCATCTTCGGATATTATGTATGACAGCCTTATTTTAACGAATTTTTGAGGCAGTTCGGACGCCTTCAAGCTGAATTTATGTAAAAAAACGCCCGTCGAGTCATTTACCATAAAGTAAGGATCTAAAATATTCGGTTGATTTCCGCTCCAGAACACTATTTTAGCTCTGGCCGGAGGCGTTAAATTTGTTTTCCAGATTAGCACGCACTCTTCGGTATTTTTTTTACAGCTTAAATCGATAATTTTAAGTTCCGTTCCGGTGCTTACCGATATTTCAGCCGAGCCGCCGTTTGCGGCAGGAACGGGCTGCACCGGGACTGAAACCAAAGTCGGAGCGGAAACTGGAGCGTCATCAGAAACCGTGGAAACCAAAACAGGATGAGCGTCTTTAACGACATTAACCTCAGCCGTCGCGGCTGAATCGTATTGAGCGAAGACAGGCGGCATTGTAAACATAACCGATATGACGGCTATAATAGCTATAATAGAAATAAATAAACTTTTACTTAACATTTAAAACTCCCTTTCATAAAACATTTGATATGTCCGGCGGAAAATTCCTCTTTAGGCTCAACTGAAAATACCGGCCGGCAAAAAGAAAACACTGATAATAATAAAAAGCAACGAATAAATCCGACGGTGTAATTTAATTATTAACATGCATGCCTCCTGTAAATTATAAACTAAATGTAGTTGAATATATAAATTAATTTTTAGGCTCGAACGATTTTATCATTTCCGGAAAATATACAATCGCCGATATTATAATTACCGCTCCGGCAACTAATAAAATGGCGATTCTTATTTTCTGGGCTGCGCTTATTTCTTTTAAGTAAGCGCCGCCTATCATTTCTTTTAATTCGTCAAGACCCGTTACAGGCGCGTTAAACCGCTTATAACTCATCGAGATTTTATCCGACCCGTTTTTTTGAACGCGAATTTCGGTATTAGCGCCGGCTACGGCGCAGATACATCCGGCGGCCGAAGCCATCAAACGCGCCCGCCGGTTTAATTCGAGCAGAGCGGCTTCAGTTTTGCAATCGCTTAAAATCGATAATTTCCCATTTTTATCAGCCATAAAAATATGATAAGACCATATTTCCCTGTTTTTATGAAAAGTTCTACCGCCGGTTACGCCTATCGCGTATATATCATCGAAATCTATTACCGGCGTGACTTTTCCAATGCCGAAAAACTTAAAACGGTAAAATAATTTACGCTTATCAACGTGTATTATATAAAAATTATCGGTTAAAAAACGGCATAAAGTAAAAACGACCGCAAGCGCTATAAAATACGGAATATAAGTTAACAATTCGGGACGCGGCGGATGTTTTTTAGTTTCGAGCGAAAATAAATAAAGCAAAAAAACCGTGAAGGTGGAACCGCCCGCCAGATATACCCAGGCGGTTTCAAGCGCGGTGTTGATTTCGACTTTAATTTTTGAATTAATACCGGATGCGCCCGCAGGCTCCGGCTTATAAATTTTTGTGGTTTCGCCGTTATCGGCCGTGGAAATTAATTGTTCTTCAATATTTTTAAAATTAAATTCGCCGTCCGACTTCCCTGACGATTGTTTTGAAAACGCCGTTTTTTTATTTAAATTCATTTTTATATACTTATGTCCTTAATATCATTTTTATTTTCGTTATTAACGTTTATTATCGATTAAATTAATAGAAGCGAACCAATCACGAGCCATTAAGCACGACGGTATTATCGAATCAGCATGATCAGCGGCGGCGCCCGCGCTAATTAATTCGGCTTTAGCTCCATTAACTTTCATGCGTCTGCACGCAATTTTAGAAAATATAAACGGTATTACCGAGTCCGAGCCGCCGTGATAAAAATTAACGGGCGCAATTGCGCGCCAGTTTTTATAAACTTGATTCTCATTGAGCCTTTTAACGAATATATCTTCCCTGCCGTTTATGCGTGTTATGAAATCATCCGTCAACAATTCTTTTAAGCGTGCAGGCAGTTTCAAAGTTTTTTCAATAGTGTTGCCGCGAACAGCTATATCGTTAGATATTTTATCGTATGGCGGCCTGAATATAGTTTGCCGGGAATCCTCGTCAATAGAATATATTATGCGATATGATTCAAGAATGCGGCCCATTACCACACTTGAAAGCGCGTTCGATTTTATGAGCCATGAACGCAGAACAAGCTCGGGATCGCATGCGCCGCCTATAACGGCGGAAGCTGCCGGCAGAAGACCGCTTTCGGAAGCGCCTGACGATTCAAGCCGCCGCTGTAGAGCAAGGGCCGCATGGCCGCCCTGTGAAAAACCGGCAATATAAACCCTGCCGCCGGCCGGACGCAGCGCGCGAGTCGATAGAAACTCTCTGACCGCTTTTAAAAAATTATCACAATCGGCCGCGGCGTTTTCGGCGTGAAAATAAGGGTGAAACCCGACGCGCTCGCCGAGACCCACATAATCAGCCATAGCAGCGGCAAAACCATTGCAAACGAAAACGCTGGCGACCGCTTCGGCCTCTGAACATGAGTTAAGCCGCGAAGGCGCATCACGATCGTCGAATATAGTGCCGTGCTGATAGCTGACTAATTTTAACTCGCCGGCGGCATTCGATGGAAGAGCGAGAAGCCCGCTGGATACGACCGGAAGGCCTCTATGATCGACGGTTTGATAATCGATGCGATAGTACACTACTCCGCCAACCGGCGCATGCGAGCTATTTTGAACGGGGCTTAAAGTTTTATTCATTAAATCTGCCGGAATTTTATTTTTAACGAAAAACGCTTTTATATCTTCAATATTTCGCGAAGCTATCTCTGAAGCCGAAATAAGCCGCGACCCGCATTCGGCCGCCTGCGGAGCCAAAACGCCGGCGAAGCCGCAAATAAAAAAAACTAAAAAAATTAAAATTTCAGCCATTCGATTATTTTTAGCTATCATGTTATTTTTAACTATCATGTTATTTTTACCGGTTAAGCTATTATTACTTATTATACTATTTTTGTTCATTAAGCTATTTTTACCCGCCAGATTATTAATGCTCATTATTTTATTTTTATTCATTCGGTAATTTCCTTTTCTTTTTCTTTTCTTTTCTCTTCTCTTCTTTTCTTTTCCTTTTTCTAAATCCTTAAAATAATCTTCACCAGGGTTTTGGATATACGTAACTGCCGTCGCCGTTATCGCAAAATCCCATTTTTTTCCAGAAATTAATGGCCGTGAACCTCACGCGGTCGGCTATTAAAATTTTATATTTTGTTTTGAATAATTCAATAATAGCTTTAGCGTAGCCGTGACGTTGATATTCGGGATAAACGGTAATCGAGCATATTACCAGAGCGTTATTTTTTATAATAACCCTTGCCTTGCCTACTCTTATAGAATCATATTCAATGTTTATCCAGGTATATTCAGAGTCGGGCCGGTCCTTTTCGAGAATTGTAAAAGATAATTTATTATCCATTCATAAGTTCCTGTATTCATTAATTATATTACGATTTTATGTAATGAACTAAAACGATAATATACTATTACTTTATATATTTATCAATTTATATTACCTTACCTTACCTTGCGGCAAACCCGCCGCGCAAAAAGCCGCTTACATAAAACCTTCACAAAAGGCTAATGCGTTTTTACCGAGGTCGGCGAGGTAATAACCGCCTTCGAGCGCCGCAAACCTTTTCTGATGGCCCATTCGATTTGATGTGTTTTTAAGGATCCTGCCGATCTGATAAAAATCGAATGTTTCGAGTTTTTTCCCCACATCGTATTTATAGGCGTCAAAACCGGCGGATACGGCTATTATATCGACATTATTAATTTCACGCATCCGGGCTTCGAGCAGCTTGATATAATCTAAATTATTGTCGGCGTATGGATTTATCACTATCGCTTCAGGCCAGCTTTTGAGCGTATCGATAGTGCCGTCGCCGGTGTGCGCGTCAAAATCAACTACAACCGCGTTATTAATCAAACCGACGGCTTTCAGCTTCAAAAGCGCTACGGACACATTACAAAACGCGCAGTAACCCCAGCCGGTATCGGCGCCGGCGTGATGGCCGGGCGGACGCACACAGGCTAAAACCGCTTCATTTGAAAAAAAAGATATTTCAGACGCTTTAACGGCCGCACCGGCGGCAAGCATCGCCATATTATAAAGCGGCCGGTCATTTTTGACCTCTAAATAACGCCTTTCGGTGTGCGCTCTTAAAATATCTTCTTTGGCGGCGGGCGGCGAAGGTAATATTTGAAATTTTGAGGTATCGCTAAATTCAGACATGACGGCTTCCATACGACCCGCGACGGAAGCGCTGTCGGAAGCATAAGACGAATCGTAAAATTCTTCGTTAAATATTATTTTCATGTTCGGCATTATAACTCAATACCAATCAAGTTGTCAAGCATGACAGAACAATGACCGATCAACAATGACCGATCAACAATGACCGGCCAAAAAATATCCGCTGACACCGCAATAACGGCCAGCCCTGGATATCCGGGAGAGATTATGAGTTACGGGTAAAAAGAGAGGGCTATTGATCCTTTCTTTTTACCCAGCGCGGCACATCAAACCCGGTAATTTTCCAAAAGAGCGTCAGATATGCCTATGCGGTTATTTTCGTTGTTATTGAGGTAGGCGAAGCTTTTTTTAACTATCGAGCTGCCGTTTATTTCGTCATTAGCGCCGTTAATTTTATTAAGATCGATAGCCGTTATTGCGCTTGATTTAAGCAAAGTTAATTTTTGATCATAGCCGCCGTTAACATTTTTAACAAATTGAAGCAGCTTAAGGCTGTCAAATACCTTATCCTGCGAGTCGATTATGCCATCTTTATTATCGTCGTATTTTGCCAATTCGCTGAAACCGTCGGCCGCGCCGTTTTGGTCGCCGAATAATTCTTTTCCGTTATCGATTACGCCGTTATTATTAAAATCGAGCGCGAGCATCGCGTCATTGCCTTTAGTGACGGCCATTTTATCCATCGCGCCATCCGCGTCGATATCGAAATTAGCACCGTCATCGGCGCTGGTCAAATCAAAACCATTTCCATCCATGTCTAATATAAGCGGGTCAGTTTGTTTGCGTTCTATAAATTGAACACGGCCTTCAACTATGCTTATTTCGATCGAAACTTCGACCGCCGCAATCTGCGTAACAGATTCAACCGATGAAGAAGATGTCTTGTTGTTTATTATATTTTGAACTTTAGACGCCAAATCGCCAAGAGATTGTTTAACTTGATTACCGCTCGAATTATTGGTTAATTTAGCGAAATTAGCCATGAATTTTTCGACATTCTGTCTGAATTTATCTTTATCGTCGAAAAGCGGCTCTAAAAGCCTGAATAATTTATCCAATTCATGGTTAAGAACAGGATCTTCCGCGTAACGAGAGACATAATTATCCGCTTCAGCCGCCGAAAAGCCGTTATTGGTAAGAGCATTTTTTAAAAAACCGAGCGCGCGGGCTGAATCTGAAATATTAATGCTGTCAAAAGATGTGTGAGCAGGGCTATCTGTATTGATAACGCCGGCGTTACCAGCGTTTAAATTAACCGCTGGCGAAATAATTTGAGCTCCGTTATTTATTCTGGATGAATTCACGGCCGCTGAAGAACCAGAGCCGCTAAAATTGATTTGAGAAAAAGAAGAGAAACCGACGGATAAATTTAATTGAGAAAAATTGATTATATCAGCCATAATAACCGCCTCCATGCGGCCGCGCGACCATAAACGCGCGTCCTTTATTTATTTGATTCTTTCAATCCTTGAAAGAAAAACTTCCCCCATTTCGTTATCGGCTTAAGCTGCTCAAAACTTTAGCATTTTTTTGAAAATAAATTTTATATTTTTTTCAAGTTTAGCTGTCAAGTTTAGCTTGACAAACGCAACACAATTTTATACAATTTAGTGATTATCTAAAATAAGAGATATAAATGAAAAATAAATTCGGTTTATGTCGTGTTTTTTTCCGTTTCTTAAATTAAAAATTTCAATTTATGACACCGATAATTCGACCTCATTAATTTATAATGATTCTATTGATTTAAAAAAAGCAAGTAACGGTTATAAATATTCTTTTGATGATTTCAAAATTCCATGGTATGAATTCAAACAAAATCCATTGCCTATAAATTCAAAATTTAAGAAATCTAAAAGTGAGCAAAATAAATCATTTAAATTATATGTTAGTATCGCGAAACTATCAAATCCGACAGTAAATATTGGCTCATTTTCAATTGATTTTCGAACGGAGTAGGTGAATTTTATGAACGGTTTATTATTATCCTGTAAAATTTTTATAAAAGAATCTTTGACTAATAAAATAAATATTATTATTTTTTTAATTGCTTTATTAATTTTTATTTTATCTATGCATGATCAAATTGAAAAAAATAAATTTATTAGAAATTGGACAGGAAAATTTATGCCAATAAGTCAGTATGGTTTACAAAAAGTAATGCGCGAATACGCCCGTGAAGTAACAATTAAATTAACTATCTGTTTATTCATAAATTGCTTAATTTTTAATATAGTTCCAATTGTAATTGATGAAAAATTTATTAATTCGAGAAGTAAAATCTTTAAATTTTTAAAAAATGATTTGCATATATTATTAACCTATATTATTTCATCGATTGTCATTTATAACATTTTCATGTTACCATATTGGCTTTTTATGTTATATTATGATTTGTCATTTTATTATCGTTATACGGCAGGGATAATATTTTTTTATAATTTATTTGTTGTTAGTATGTTATTAATATTACTAAGTATTTATCTAAGATTTGAATATTATATTTTTAAATCAACTTTTAAAAAAATCTTTACTTTATTATCTGCTACAATAATTAATATGATGTTATCTGTAATAGTCGTTGATTTAAATGATGTATTACCGTCACTGGCGGGAATGATATTTTTAAACGTTGATTATTTTTCGATAAAATATATGAGTCCTGTTTATAATTTTCCATATGAAGGATCGCCCATCGTTCGTGATTATACTTTGATTGATTCGATAAAATATTTTACTATAGTTTTTATTCCTATAGTCATAATTTTTGGTTTTATATCGTTAAAATCAATTAACACTCATAAAAGAAATATTATAAATTCTAAACCAAATATGATATTCCGATAATTAGGTTTTTTAAATGACGTTTTGGCTAAGATTTTGCCGACGTTTATGCCTAATTTATCGTCGCTTCTTACCGCTTTAACATTGGATAAAAAATACTTTTTGGACAGGACTCATACATTAATTATAAAAAAAATATAAAAAAAATTGAATTAATCGGTCAAATATTATACAATATAGAATCGTAATCACCGGCGACAATAATTCTATCTATGTGTTCCATAAAATAACATTTTTAAGATTTTAAAAGAATATAAGAATTAAGATAGAGATTAAATAAGGTTAATAATAAAAAGAATGGCGGATAACAATGAAAAAGAAAATAATCAATATGTTTTTACTTGCCATGGGCAAGCTCAGAAGATTTTACTATCATAAATTCAGCAAGGCGCATATACTGCACAACCATAAAAGACGCGAGGGCGATTGCGCCCGCTGCGGAACGTGCTGCAAACTTCTTTTTAAATGCCCATTTTTAGATGAATCTCAAACGCCTTCGCTATGTAAAATACATAATTCGCGACCTATGAACTGCCGCATTTTTCCGGTTGACGAGCTGGATATGCGCGACCGCGACATTGTCAACAAAGACGCTAAATGCGGCTATACTTTTAAAAAATAATAAAGGAATAAACAGATTAAAATAAGGTTGAATTATATATATTAAAAGTTAATAACGGTGTATTATAACAGTATATAATAGCGGTGTGTGTAATGGTGTGTTGTAATGACTAATTATCTTAACGATAAAGACGGGCTGGCCGCTTCAAATATCAGCGGCGACGCGGCTTTAAATAGCAAAATTACTTTAATTGACGGCACTTTGCGCGAAGGCGAGCAGTCGGCCGGCGTGTTTTTTACGCCCGGCGAAAAAGTTAAATTAATCAAGCTGATGGATAAAGCTGGGATCAATATTGCCGACTGCGGCATGCCGGCCGTTTCAAAAGACGAGTTTAAAACTATTAAAAAACTCGCGGCACTTGACGGCATATCCATACGCATAGGCGCTTCGGTAAGGTGTCTTATGCCCGAGATAAAATTATTCAGCGGCACGGGCGCAAGCGATTGTTTTATAATAGTTCCAGTCTCCGATATACATATAAAAGAAAAATTCAAAATGCGCCGCGGCGAATATATTCAATACGTTAAAAGCTGCGTCGAATATGCCGGCGAGTTAAAAATACCGGGCATTCATCTTGCTTTAGAAGATATGAGCCGCACCGACGAGGAATTTTATCTAGAATTGATAGGTGCGCTCGCGGATATGAATATTAAATCGCTGAAGGCGTTTTATTTATGCGATACGGTAGGCGTGGCGCTGCCTGAAAAAATTAAATATCAGGCCGGCGCGGTATTAAAAATATTAAACGCGAAACGCGCCTCTGGTGATAAAGATAAAGCGGAAGAGCGCGTTTTATCGCGGCCGGGTCTTGGAATTCATTGCCACAACGATTACGGCCTCGCGCTGGCCAATACTTTAAGCGCCTTCGACGCCGGCGCAAATTATCTTACCTTCACCCAGAACGGCATAGGCGAAAGGGCCGGCAACGTTAAGTATTATGAACTTATTATGTCGCTGGTCAACCTTAAAAAATGTAAACTAAAAGTTGATAACTCTTACTTATCTCTACTGTCAAAGACGGTGGAAGAAATTTCGGGCATCTTCGTATCGGCGACAGAACCGGTCGTAGGTTATAACGCATTCCGCCATGAAAGCGGCATTCACGTGTCCGGCCTTTTAAGGAACCGTAAAATTTACGAAGAATATAAGCCTGAAGATATCGGCAAAAAAAATGAATTCGTACTCGGCAAGCATACGGGAACAGCGCTCATAGATAAATTACTGCGCGAGCATTTCAGCGGCGTCGAATTCAGCCGCGCTGAAATAACGCAAATATTAAATACGGTTAAGCTGATGCGCGTTTCGGCTAAAAAAACATATTATGCCACCGCGCGCCGCGCGCTTATAAACTTTTACGAAAGATCGCTCGGCGGCGTTCAAACGGCTGAATTCATTAAAGTAGTAAAAGCGATATTAAAGCGGCGTAAAAAACACGACTCTTAAATTTTGAACTATAAAATATAAACTACGAAATATAAAATATAAAGTATAAAGTATAAAGTGTAAAATATGAGGTTTGAGTCATAACTATAAGCACAAATACAAACATAACCATAAATATAATCATTAAAAAAAATCTAAATCACAAATTATGAAAACATATAAAACTATTTACGATAAAATATATGCCGGTGCATCCGACGCCGATCTTGAAACCATAGGCGGCTACGCGGCGCTCATCCCGGAACTCGTGCTGGGGCATGATCCGCTTATAGCTATAATGGTAGATGATTTCGAAAAAAACGGTTTTAAAATAAATAAATCGGTAGTCAATAAATGTTTATTCACCGCCGATCATTTCGCACCGCCAGCGAGCGTTGAGCGCGCTAATATCCTTAAAAAATTTCTCGATTTTTCATTTAAAAATAAAATAACCGGGCTTAAAATTTATGAAGGAATTTGCCATCAGTTAATGGTCGAGCATAGCGGCATAAAGCCATTTTCATATATTATAGGCTCGGATTCGCATACCTGCACGGCCGGCGCGCTTTGCTGCCTGGCTGCGGGTTACGGCACTATGGATATATTGCACGCGCTGGTAAGAGGTTTTATATACGAAAAAAAATTTCCGGTAATTAAAGTAGCGTTTAATAACGCCGCGCCGGAATTCATCGATGGGCGCGACATCGGGCTTATGCTGATTAAAAAAATCGGCGAGGGCGGCGCGAATAATACGGCTCTTGAATACTTCGACGAATCGGGCACGCTCGCTATGGACGACAGATTCTCGACTGCGTGCGCCGCTGTAGAAACAGGCGCGGCCGGAGCTATATTCTCCGCCGATAATATACTTGTAAATTATATAGCCGAAAGAGGCGGCGCGCCCGAATTTGACGCGGCCGCGATTAAGCAATACTACCGCAATATTTCATTCGAATACGACGGCGTTATAAATGCCGACCTCGCCGATATGACGCCGTTAATAGCCGTGCCGCACGATTTTTCAAATATAGTTGAGGCCGGCAGCCTTAAAAAAAATATAACGCTCGACCAGGTTTTCATCGGCTCCTGCGCGAGCGGCCGGCTTTTAGATTTCAAGCGCATGTGCGCTTTAATAAATAAGTTAGAGGCCAAAAAACGCGGGCGTATTTATAAATCAGCGGCGGCTGATAATGACGGCGGCGGCATTCGCCGTAATAAAAAAACGCGGCTCATAATAACGCCAGCGTCGCAGACCGTGTTTATAAAGGCGATGAAAGCCGGATATATTGAAAAGCTGATAAATTTCGGCGCGGTGATAACCAATCCTTCGTGCGGCCCCTGCGGCGGCATCGATAAGGGAATTCTCGCCGATAATGAAACCTGCCTGACGACGGCTACCAGAAATTTTAAAGGAAGAATGGGCCCGCCCACTTCATCGGTTTATATATCATCAGCCGCCACGGCTATTTACAGCGCCTATACCGGAATTATCAGCGACTGGAAGGAATTATTCAACGCACGGTAATAGTAAACAGTTTATAGTGCAAGTGCATAGTGCATAGTAAAATTGAAAGTGAATAGTTAAGTAAATAAGAACTGAATTAATATAGTGGATTAAAATGTACGGATTAATTAAAAATCAATTTATCTTCAAAAAATTAGAGACGAGAATTTTCGGCGATAATATCAACACCGATCAACTTCACTCACCCTCTAAATTCGGCATAAATAAAGATGCGCTGCGTTCGGATTATATTAATGATAAAACCAAAATCAAAACTGAAACTGAAGCTGCAATCAAAAATGTAATCGGATCGATTATTGAATCGATAACCGGATTAAATCCCGAGATGAAGAAAAAAAGTAAATCAATATTAAAAATCGGAACAGACGAAGACGGCAACGAATACAGGAATGGGAGCGGGAATGTAAATGAAAATGGAAACGAAGCCGAGGGCGAGGGCGAGCGTAATTTATTAATAATAGCCGGCTATAATTTCGGCATTGGCTCGTCGCGGTTTTCAACGCCACTCGCGCTTAAAAACGAAGGAGTTAAATGCGTGGCCGCCCTCTCTATATCGCGCATATTCGAGCGAAATTTAGCGGCGGCAGGAATATTCGCGCTTACCATATCCGAATTAAAACACGGCGCAAAAGGAAGCGGCGCGATAAAACCTTTCAGCGCCGAAAGTGTTAATAACAGCGGCATAAAGACAGCCGATTTATTCGATTTACTCAAAACGGGCAGTGAAACTAACGGTGAGATCGATTATAAATCTTTATCGGCGGGCGTTAAAATAAAAGCGGGCAAAGATGATTCAAAAATGGCATCGGCTGAAATAACAATAAAGGCCGGCGCCGAAATTATTACATTAACGGCCGGCATGGATATGTTTTTATATGGCGTGGCGGCTTCAGGCGGGATGGTGAATTATGTCGCAAACGACTAAAGACAATATAAATTATAAAGATTTTATATTCGACACCGCCGTTATCGGCGCGGGGCCAGCGGGACTTTCCGCCGCGATAAGGGCGCGTTTCATTAAATCACACGGCGCATATCCCATGTCGGCTATCGTTTTCGATTCATCCGAAACAGCCGGCGGTTTAGCTAATTTCGGCGGCAGTAAATTAACCGGCCCGTCTTTCCAGCTCGAGCGCGGCGAATTAGTTTCTAAATTATTAAAGGATATCCAATTATTCGACATTCCGATAATAAGTCAAAAAGTGACTGAAATTAAAAAATCACGGCGCGCCGGCGAAGAATTCATAATAAAAGCCGCCACGGGCGCCGGCGCAGCTTCTTACCGCGCTAAAAGCGTTATCATGGCCACGGGTATGCGGCCGCTTTCCAACGAACTTCAATATTATAATAAAGGCGTCGAAATTACCTATATGGGCTATGATTTTATCAATAAAATGATATCAGGCTTTATTAACGACGCCGCGCGTAACGATAAAAAATTCATCATATATGGAAATAAATATTCGCTTAACCTGATTAACTTCGTATTATCGGCCATCAACGGATTGAAAGTCGATTTCAATAAAATATCGCCGCTTTTTTTAATCAACGCCGATGATAAAGATATTCAAAAAATCACGGCTGGCAAAGTATTCAAAAAATATTCATTCTTATTTTCATTCGGCAAAATCATTAAATTTAGCGGCGCAGCGCGGCTTGAAAGCATAACCGTCGAATCGAACGGAGAACTCAGGCACGAAAACGTCGATCGCGTTTTATTAGATTACAATTCATTCGAACTCGCCCCGGATTTTAAAATTAAAATACAGCCGGCAGCCGCCATATTCACTCCGGCCGGTTTTATTAAAACAGACGCTGGCGCCGGGACTAAAATTAAAGGACTCTACGCCGCCGGCGATATATGCGGGCCTTATTATTCGGTAAGCCGGGCCATGGCAAGCGGTATCACCGCCGCATTTTCCGCTTATGAATTCGTTATGCGCGAAAAAAAACACGTTAAAAATTTTTCGATGTTCGCCTATAAAGCGTCTGATTTCACTCCGGGCACCGATTACCGTGAAATATCAGTTGATTTGAATGTAGATAAAATCGCCGTGCTTTCACAGAGCCGTAAGATAAAAAAAGTTCTGGCGCCTGAATTAAAAAATACGGCCGCGGCCGATTTTAATAAATTACTTGATTTTTTCAGCATTTATAGAGTTGTCGATATTAACGATTTTAATAAAATATCTAAATTATTCAATATTCCTTTAATCGAATTAAGCCGGCTGGTAGAGTTTATGATAGAAGAAAAATTAGCCGGCCTATATTGAGTGGATCGCCATACGCCTACTTTATACGGCAGGCTCTATACTGAGATTTTTATGCCATAATTTTTATACTACGGTTTTTGTACTATAGCAGTTAAATTATCATAAAAGCCTGTAAAGATTTATCCGTTAATTTAACTGATTAATTATCTGTTGAATTTAAATGTATTTTATTATATAATTATCCATGAGCATATTCCAAATAAGATCTTTTTATTTAAAACACCATGTAATTGTAAATATTTTATAATTTTAAATTTTGCAATTGATTATTAGTTTTTATAGTACACATCTACAATAGGAATTCAGAAATTAGTAAAATCAGGAAGGCACGAAATATTCGATATGAAATTTAAACAGGACGACGCCAGCGTCGCGGCGTTAAGGAATGAAATCGCCGCCTTTATTAAAACCGGCGGCGCGCTCGGCGATAAAGAGCGCAGCGATAAATTCAATAAATTATCCATAGCGCTATTTAAAATTCAATTCAGCGCGATAGAAGGCTATGCGCGTTACTGCGTTAAAAAAGGAGTAACGCCCGATAATATAAACGATTACCTGCAAATACCGCCTATGCCTGTTTCAGCCTTTAAATCAGACGATATTTTCATATATTCAAATGATGATATATACCTTACTTTCAAAACCTCTGGAACGAGTGGAAGCGAACGCGGCCGGGCTTATTTTAGTAAAACGGGCGCCGGGCTTACATCGCTTGCCATAATAGAAAACGCTAAAAACTTTATGTTCCCCGATAAAATAGATACGCATTTTTTACTCGTGGCGCCTTCGCCGAAAGCCGCGCCTGAACTTACTATGGCATTCGGCATAACCGAGGTTATGAAAAATGTCGGAACGCTCGGCGGCAGGCATTATATAGGTCCGTCCGGCCTTAATATCGATGAATTTTTAAGCGATATTAAAAAATATGAAAATGAAGGCGCGCCGGTTTCGATTATAGCGCCGTCATTTGCCATGGTAGTTATTCTCGATAAATTAGCCGAAAAGAATATCAAATTTAAAATGGCGCCAGGCTCGCGCGTTCTCGACGCCGGCGGGTTCAAAGGCAGAAGCCGCGAAATATCACGGCCCGACATGCTCCGCTCGATAGAAGAACGCTTCGCCATACCGCCGCAATACTGCATAAACGCCCTCGGCATGAGCGAAGTCGGCACGCAGTACTACGACGATAATCTTAAAAATCACATAGCGGGCGTAACCGCGCCGGCAACCAAGCGCAATCCGCACTGGGCAAAAACTCTGGTAATGAAACTCGACGGCGCCATGAACTATCTCGCACCGCAAATATCATCGGTTAAAGGCGCGCTCGTTCACTTCGACCTTTCCAACTTCGACCGCGCGCTGGCCATATTAACCGACGATCTCGGCTGCTATAAAGAAGACGGCTTCGAAGTCTGCGGCCGTATTAAAGAAGGCGATGTGAAAGGCTGTTCGCTTACCATAGAAGAACTTATTAAAAACTGATAATTTATATAACATTAAGGAAATTAAGGAAGTGGTGGAAATGTCGTCAAATCTTAAATCACAAAATTTATCGATAATGATGACCGATATACAGGGATATACCAACGCGAGCTCGTCGTCTTCGCGCGAGGAAATAATAGGGCTTATCAGGCGGCACAACCAGCTTATGATACCCGTTATCACTTTTTACGGCGGCACTATCGTCAAATCGATCGGAGACGCTTTCCTGTGCACTTTTGCAAGCGCGACCGACGCGGTGGTATGCTCTATTATCATTCAACTGCTGCTTAAAGAATATAACAAAAAACAAAAAGATGAGCTTAAAAGGATGATGCTGCGCGTGGTAATTAATACCGGCGACGTGAGCATCGAAAAGAACGATATATACGGCGACGCGGTCAATATAACCGCCCGCATGGAAGGGCTAGAATGCTTCCCGGGCGGCTCGATCGGCATCAGCGAATCCACATATCTACTGATGAACCGCAACGAAATAGTAACCGAAAAAATAGGGCCGCAAACGCTTAAAGGCATACCCGATCCGGTTACAGTTTATAAAATACCGCTCGAAAAACAAAAATTAACCGAAATACCCGCTAAACTTCTCCAGCTCGTCGAAAAATCATTCGCTAAAGGCGCGTCATCCAATACCGCCGAAGGTAACGGCGCGGTGATATCGACCGCGCAGTTCAATGAATGGAACGCCGCCGTGGTCGGGTTTTTAAAAGAAAAAAACTGGGGCGAAAATATAGGCTCGCTCCTTGACGAAAAGAAAATCAGAGAAAACGTTACTAACGTACAAAAACAAATAACAACCACTTTTTCACAAAAAACCGTCATCGAATCAAAAAAGAAAGACGATTTCGACGACGCATCCATGATCGGACGCATTAAAGCGGGAGTTATCGACGCTGTTATTTTTACCATCGCGTGGTTTGTTATTTATTACGCCGTGTGGTGGCCCGTTCAGGCTATCGTATTCGGAAAACAATATATGAGCACCACCGAATATGAACTGATGGCCGAAGCTAAACTTAAAGGATTGAAAAGCGACGAATATTCTAAAGTCTATGACGGCCTGCGCCGCGATTATACCCGTAAATTCGTCAATAAAGAATTCGTTTTCGTTCGGCCGAAAGGATTCGCCGAATCCATATTATCGCTTAATATGGAATATCCGTTATTATTACTGGCGCTCTATTTAGCCATTTTCTGGATCATTAAAGGCGCATCGCCCGGCCAGATTGCCGCGCAAAACGCCGTGGTCAAAGATGACGGCAGCCCGCTCGACGTTATAACCGCCGTGAAACGCGCCTTTATTTTCACCGGCTCCGTTGCTTTTTTCTTTCTCGGCGTTTTAATGATATTTACCGAATCGAAAAAAACGCTTTATGATAAAATGTGCAATACCCGCGTAGTTGAGTGATTTATAATGGAGCTGACTTCATTTTACCTGCCCGATATATTCAACGGCCATTACAAAACCGGCGCCATTGAAATTAGCCGCCTCGGATCTGAATGCGGCGAAACCGGCTGTGACGATAACGCCGGTAATATCAAAATTGCTGCGCACGAACTTAAAGACTCCTTCTTTACCGAAGGGCTGACGCGTTTTTATGAAAACGCAGCGGCGATACTCGGTTCGCTTAAAATTAAAGATATCATCGATACTCTCGACTGCGTGTCGCGCCAATTTCTCGACCGCGATAATCCCGATCGTAAAATGGCTATAGAAGCCATCTCCGCCATTACAGGGTTTTCAAAAGAATCGGCGGCTAAAAGCATCGAACTCGAATTCAGCTCGTCGCTTAAACCTGAAATGATCGCCGCCGTCATCAACGAATTCGGATCGCTGGAAATACTCGACGAATTCATTCCGGACGCCCGAAATAACAGGCGCAGCCGTGCGCTGCCCGCAGGGCCCGTTTTCGCGGTTTCGTCGTCTAATATTCCGGCGCTGCCACATTTGAGCATCATGCGCGCGTTTTTAACTAAAAACCCCGTAGCAGTCAAAACTTCATTTGACGAACCCATATTCACCCCGCTTTATATGCATGCGTTCCGCAAAATAAAATCGCCGCTTTCAGAATGCGCGGCGGTTCTATGTTATAAAAGCGGCGAAAACGCCGGATACACCGATAAATTTATTGACCGTGCCAATGTAATTATAGCCTACGGCGGCATAGCGGCCGAAAAATATTTCGCCGGCCGCATCAAGTATCCTAAAAAACTCATAATGCACCCGCACCGGCTCGGCTTCGGAATCATAGGCGAAGGCGCGTTAAAAGATAAGCCGGCCGCGCGGCTCGACGAGCTTGCACGCTCCATCGCTTTAGACGCCGCGACTTTCGATCAGAGGGCCTGCCTCGCGCCCCATATTTACTTCTATTGCGTTGAAGATAACGAAAATATAACCGATTTCATAGCCCGGCTTATGCGCGCCTTCGAATATTATGAAGAAAAACTCCCGCCGGCAAGACTTTCAGGCGCCGATAACTTTTCGCGCCGCGCTTTTCTCGATTCTCTTAATTTCGAAAAAGGCGTCGCCGATATCTACGAAACTATAAGTAAAAAAAGCGCCGTCATAGACATTACCCCTTCTAAATTCCCGCTGTCGCCTCTTAACCGCGTGCTTTTCATAGCGCGCTATCAAAAGCCGGAAGAAGTTCTAAATATAATTAAACCGCTCGATAAATATCTTCAAAACGCCGCGCTATGCGTAAAAGCAGAACATGAAAAATTCTGGTTCGACGCCCTGTCTAAATCGGGCGTTTCAAGAATATGCGCCCCGGGTGAAATGCCCGCGCCTACAATGATGTGGCGCCACGACGGCATCGGCGCGCTTATCGAAATGACTAAATTTTGCGATATTGAAAAGTATTATTAAAGTTTTAATTATATACTGTACTTAACGAGGTAATCTATACATGAATGATAAAAAAACTATACTATCCAGAATCAAAGGCGGATTGATAGTCTCCTGCCAGGCGCTCGAAGATGAGCCGCTGCACGGCGCGGATATAATGGCGAAGATGGCGCTTGCGGCTAAATCGGGCGGCGCGGCCGGCATAAGGGCAAACGGCGCGGACGATATCAGAGCGATCAAAAAGATCGTTGACCTGCCGCTTATCGGGATAATCAAAAAAGTATATAAAGATAGCGATATATACATAACGCCGACGATCGATGAGGTGACGCTGCTTGTGGACGCCGGAGCCGATATTATCGCAACGGACGCGACTGGCCGCCTCAGGCCGAATGGCGCGAGTCTCGATGATTTTTATGCGCGCGTGCGCGGAAAATACCCGCAAATCATTCTCATGGCTGATATATCGACATTCGAAGAAGGCGCGAAGGCTGAAAAATTAGGATTCGACATTGCGGCGACTACGCTCAGCGGATATACCGAATATACGAAGGGACGGAAACTGCCCGATTTCGATTTGCTGAAAAGGCTTGCTGATACTCTAAAAATACCCGTGATAGCCGAAGGCGGCATAAATGATCCGGCCGAATTAAAAAAAGCCGTGATCGATTTTAACGCATTCGCCGCGGTAGTCGGAACGGCAATAACCAGGCCGCGCGAAATAACGCGGCGGTTCGTCGATTTTTTATCAAACGGCGGCAAAGAATAAGAAAGGACAAAAAAATAATGACGGTCCATGGAATATTGATACTGCTTATATTTTTTATATTCGCAGGGCTTATGATAGCTAAAAAATTGCCGACGATCCTCGCCCTGCCTTTAATGGCCTGGACAATGTGTCTGGCGGCGGGTATGCCCTTTACCGATTTTATCAATGTCGTCGTTTCAGGCGGTTCGGTCAAGATGGCAAGCTCTATCGCGATCGTCGTATTCGGCGCGATCTTTGCAAGAGTGATTATGACAACAGGTATTTCAAGCGCTATAATAAAAAACGCGGCGGAGCTCGCCGGAGACAAGCCGCTGCCGATAGCCGCGGCGTTAACGGCTGCCGTCGCGTTCATATTTCTTGGAATGAACGGTCTCGGCGCGGTGATTATGATCGGCTCTATCGCAATACCGATTATGACTTCGGCCGGAATAAAGCCCGTGACGGCGGCTTCGCTTATACTGCTGGGCATGCAGACGGGACTCGCGGCTAATGCGGCCAATTACGGCGCTTTCATAGGCATATTCGGCGGCGAAATAGTTTCTTCTTTCTTCATTCCTGCTTTTATAATATCAGCCGTGGTAACGGCTTTATTCATTATAATCAACGTGAAGAACGAACGCGTAAGATCCGCCTGGGCCGCGCCGGACGCGGAGACGATAAACGGTATAAATGGAACGAACGGTAAAAACGCGAAGAACGATAAAAAAGTGCCTGCTATGGCGCTTATAGCGCCGGTAATACCCATAGTGACGGTTTTTATATTCAAGGCTGTGTGGGGATTCGGCGCCGCGGATAAAGGAATGCTCGACGCAGTCGGCGCTTCTATATTCGGCTTCATTATAGCTTCGCTTTACGCTATTTTAATGACTCATCCGGGGCGGACCGTTAATATGTTTTCGGGCGCGATAGTAGAAGGCATAAAGGATATAGCGGGCGTGATATTCCTTTTTATCGGAATCGGCATGCTCGTTTCATCCGTTACAAGCCCGGCTGTGGCCGTTTTATTAAATCCGATAATAAACGGCCTTGTGCCGTCGGGCAAAATGGGCGTTTTGATTTTTTTTGCCGCGCTCTCGCCGCTCGCGCTCTACCGCGGGCCTTTAAATATGTTCGGCATGGGCGCGGGCGTCGCAGCGCTTTTAGTCTCGCTTAAAATATTGCCGGTTGCGGCGCTGGCGGGGGCTTTTATCGCAGTACAGTATATTCAGGCGGTATCCGATCCGACTAATTCACAAAATGTATGGACCGCCGAATATAGCGGCGAGGAGACGGCTTCGATATTAAAAGCCACGCTTCCTTATACATGGCTGATGTGCGTCGCAATGCTGCTTTTTACAATATTTACTAAGTGGTAAGCTAAAGATGTATAAACGGCAATCTTACCCGAAGGCCTTTTTATGATTAATCAGTCTCACCTCGAGGCGTATAGTTCGTTTTTACGTTATTGATCAGACGGCTTAAAATTTTGAAAAATATTAAAAATAAATTGTTATTTAATTCATTATTTCGTATAATTATGGTACAATATTCTAAATAAAATGAAAAAACTTTGTTTCCCATGATTTTTTACATATAATTTATATATAAAGTAAAGGAATATTATGAAAACTATTTCTGGAAGGCTCTTTTTTCTTACCGTTCTGATCATGTTCGTCGCGGCGTTTTTCTCGGCCGGTTGTTTTAAAAACGAAGATACGCTCGTTACAGAAAGCAGCGCAAATAAAGGGGGAATAGTTGCCTCAAAAATAGTTGAATTTTCCGGCATCGTTTCGGATGCCGCCGCGCCGGCTTCGCCTGCGTTTAAAATAGCCTTAAAATCCGCCGTTTCAAGAGCAATAGAACTTAACGCGGATAAAAATTATATCGACGTAATAGATTGCGCTACGGGGGCTTCCGTCGGGACTGGCGCTTTCAGCCCGAACGGAACTTTTACGGCAAATGTTGATATTTTAAAGCAGGCAGGCAAAAATATAATGATAGTGATCGGAAATAAAAACGCGCATGGCAAGAACGGCCCGGCGCTATACAAATGTTTGCTCGGAAAAATGCCTGATTTATCTGAACTCCCAGACGCTTCACTTTATGATTCAGTAAAAATAAAAAATGTAATCGTTACTTATGAAACGACTGTGAAGGCGCTTTTCGCGGTCGAAAAAGAACTTTATAAAAATTCCGCAAATGCTATTTTTTCATTTACAACTTCTGAAGTACAGGCCGATAAAAGCGTTTCAAAGCAACATTTAATTGATACCGCTTTTGACCAAACGATAGAAGCCGCATCCGGCGGCGCCGCTAATATCGCCGCAGTCGTCAACACGGTTAAAGCGATAGCCATCATAGCGTCATCTAATTTGAACGACGCCATTAAAAACAATTTACTTCATCAGGATATAAACAATATTTCAGATACCCTCAACGCATACGCGCGCATAGTAGCCGGCAGAGTCGCTGACTCTGAAATTTCAAATATCATCACGCAAAATTCAATCCCGATCGAAATAAAACTCGAAACCGAAGGCGCTGCAATCATTGTTAACGGCAGCACCGCGACGAAACCGATAACGCCGGAGTCCATCAAAAACATAGAGCCTGTAAAAATGGTCGAAACGCCGTTTTTTAATATTAAAAACGGCGAATATAGCGAAGCCCAAACGGTAACTATCAGCTCGCAAACCGAAGGCGCTACGATAGTTTATACTCTGGACGGCTCGGAGCCCGGTGAAAATTCCGGGATTAAATACGATTCACCTATTGCAATAAATAAAACCACGCTCATCAAAGCGGCGGCTTATAAAACCGGAATGATGCATCTTTCACGGCTAATTTAAAGATAACTATAACTATCGCTATGCAGGCCGTCGAAGCGCCTGCCTTTGGACTCAAAGACGGACAATATAGCGGAACTCAAAGCGTTGCGCTCGAGACAAAAACTCCGGGCGCTTCTATCTATTACACTCTCGACGGAACTAACCCGTCTAAAATTAACAGTTCTATTTATTCCGGTACAATTGAAATTACAGTCAATGTTACGATAAAAGCCATCGCCATTAAAGATGGAATGATTGATTCGGAAATATCCGAAGCTAAATATTATATAACGATGCCAGAGCCAGAGCCAGAACCCGAACCGGTTGCCGGGCCGGTATTCAAACTTGCGGGCGGAACGTATAATTCGACGCAGCAGGTTGAAATAACATGCGCTACTACGGACGCCATGATTTATTATACGACGGACGGAAGCATACCGACAAAAGATAGTTTAAAATATACAGATGCTGTCGAAGTCGCTAAAAATCTTACGATAAAAGCCATCGCCATTAAAGATGGAATGAACGACTCGCCTGTATCCGAGGCCGCATTTATCATATTAATTCCAGTCGCCGCACCCGTGTTCAAGCCTTCCGGCGGAACGATCTACACGACGGCTCAAGAGATTGAAATCGTAACAGAAACAACCGGAGCCACAATTTATTATACTCTCGACGGAACTGCTCCGACAATAACCAGTTTAAAATATGAAAAACCTGTAAACATTTCAAAGACAACGACTATAAAAGCGTTTGCGGTTAAAGACCGGATGTTGGATTCCGAAATTATAGAAGCTAATTATCCAATATATCCGCCGGTTTCTG
Organism: bacterium UBP16_UBA6123; assembly: GCA_002423385.1. Classification (GTDB taxonomy): domain Bacteria; phylum Muiribacteriota; class UBA9980; order UBA9980; family UBA9980; genus UBA9980. Next base: position 1,305 of record DIVV01000101.1, on the reverse strand, counting down.
ACCCGACGCTATCGATTGCCGGAGGCGCTTATTCAAATACCCTGGAAGTCGCCATAAGTACGCTGACCCCCGGCGCGAAAATCTACTATACGCTCGACGGCACGGCTCCTTCTGTAAATACGGGCATTTTATATACATCATCGGTGTCGATATTAAAACCTGTGACGATAAAAACGATAGCCGTTCTGGAAGAAATGACGAACTCGAATATTATAGAAGCGGCATATACAGTACCAACCGAAATGGTTGCTACACCTGTTATTTTGCCTGACGGCGGAAATTTTTATTATTCAACTAACATAACGATAACATGCGCGACCGATAGTTCCGAAGTTTATTATACGACGGACGGAAGCGTGCCTTCAAAACTTTCGACAAAATATACGGCGCCGTTTAATTTAAATAAATACGGCACGGCCACAATAAAAGCGATCGCTTATAAAACCGGAATGTTCGATTCGATGCCGGCAGCGTCGAAGATATTTAATATAATTTATCTGCCGCCAAATCCTAATTTAACTTCAATAACCGTTAATAATGCTCCAAAACAGGGAGAGCTACTGACTGCGACTCCCGCTTATTCGAATGGCGCCGGAACCGTTACATATTTATGGAAGCGCTCGTCGGATGAGTCGGGAAGTACGGTAACAAACTCAAACCTCGGTACCGCAGACACATATACGCTCGTTACCGAAGATGTCGGCAACTATGTTTTTTGTGTCGCAACTGCATCGGGTTCGACGACGGGCGGCAGCAAAACAAGTTCTATTATCGGGCCTGTCACTCCGGCAGTATTACTTGAATCCGGATCGGTCGCCGGCATAACCGCTGACGATACGAAAATCACGGGATTAACTTCCGGAAAAGTATATGTCGTTAAAACAGGCATAAATTATTACGGAGTGTTGGCTAACGGCACGCTTTTTAGTACTTTACGCGCCACGGCTGCGCTCGCTCACGCGGATGCGGCCGCATTAACAGGAACGCAGATCACAAACTTAACCAATGGAACGACATACAAAGTAACTGAGGAAGCTTTAGTGTCTTTAGAGTCCGGATCGTTAGGCACAGAAGGCGATACGAAGATCACGGGATTGACCGCAACGAATAAATATGTCGTTGTTACTGGCGGAAAGACATACGGCGTAACGGCAGGCGGAACACTGGGCGCTGAAAATTCGGATGCTGCCGCATTAACAGGAACTGAAATCACTGAATTAACCAATGGAACGGTATATAAAGTTGTAGATGTAACCAATTTAGTTTTATTAGAAACCGGATCGCTTGGAACGGCGGGCGACGCAA
>DIVV01000054.1 GCA_002423385.1 bacterium UBP16_UBA6123 | reverse complement strand
ATTTGCTGCCGGCTTCGAAGTTTTTAAATAGCTTATTTATAAAAGTTCTGCCATTATCTACTCTCTACTCTCTATTCTCTACTCTCTATTATCTATTCTCTGTTCTCTGTTTTTCCCTGCCAAAAACTTCTTTCATGCCGTTTTTCAGTTTTGCCGCCGCGCACGCCGCGCACGGCGTGCGCGGCGGCGTAGCTATTTACGCGCTACAGGATCTTAATATTTCGGCTCACGGAAATGCTCTACAGCACATCTATTTTTATTATGTTCCTGAAATAATTACCACAATGATTTTATTATCTGATCAGACCAATAAGAGCCGATTTGCATTAATTTATACCGCGAGCCGTTGCGCTAAGTCGCGTTAAAGCCGTTATTGCTACGCATGTGCGTACGAAGTACGCACATGCAAACAAGCAAGCCGGCAGGAAAGAACTTAAAGGCAAGACATAAAAAGAGAAAATAGAAAGGAAGAGAAAGATAGGGTAGAAAAGAAGAGAAAGTCTTGACAGAAAAAGCTATCGACAAACCAACGAAAAAGCGTCAGGCAATTTGCAGATTGAGGGAGGGTTTCAGGGAGGGAGAAAGGGTTGCTAACCTTTTCTCCCTCCCTGATAAAAAATTCAAATTCAAATATGAATATAAAATAAAGACAAAAAAAATGAAGAAAAGACATTAAATCTTTTCTTCATTTTAGTTATCGATATAAATTATTTAGCTTGTGTCTTTTGTCTTTTAAATGAGAGTCGGCGATTTGATTATTTATTATTTTCGATTTCTACGAGTAATTTTTGAGCTTCTTTATTGCCGTTAAGAGCTTCGAATTTAACTGCGTCAATGATAGGGCTCGAGGATGAAGTTTGCGGTTTGTAATTAATTCCGCGCGCTGCGAATATTTTTTTGATTGTTTCGGCGTTTTTGCCTGCGAAGAATTCTTTATCGGCGGCAAGTAACGAGTTTAAGCCGTCGGTGAATTTCTGGCTTTTGATGCCTTTTAAGTAATTTCTTGAAAAATGAACTATTTTATCGGTAACTTTTGCGCCGGCAGCTTTTCTGAGATCCCACAATGCGCCGCCGTAGATATTGCTGTCGTGATGAACTTCGTTCTGGATATCTTCGGGGTAGTGTGTTTTATTATCCATGTTACGGATGAACGGTCTGTTCATTTTAGCAACCGCCCATTCGCCGACCATTGGATCTTCGGTCATCGTGCTTGCTACGTAATCGGAGAAAGCTTCGTTGATAGCGCCTGATTCGCTTGAATAAGGCATACTAACTATAGCGTTTGTAACTGCGTGGCCGTATTCGTGGTAGATAACGCTTTCTTCTTTAGCCAGATCGTTTAATTTATTGCCGTCGCCGAGAGCGATGATGCCCTGCATTGGAGAGAAAAACGCGTTGTCGTATTTATCGCCGTAGTGAACGACTACTCTAAAAGAACGATCGAGACCGGTAAAGCCGAACTGCGAGAAATAATCGTGTACTTTATTTGTGTGGTAATAAGCGTTAACTTCGTCGAAATGCGTGTTGTCGGCATCGAATAAAAAATTACCCGTTGAATTAAGCGTTGCGGGAGTGGTATCTTCGTTGACTGCCGTAACCCATTTGCCTACAAGGCCTTTTGATGTGTCGGTGAGGTTTAATAACGGCGCGCTTATTACGTCGCCCTTCATGGGGTGATTCATATAAATGCTTCCCAGAGTGGCTTTAGGAGCTTCGGGTTCAGCGTCGGCATGAAACATGATATCGAAACATTCGATAACTTCGCCGGAAGCGGAGTTTATAACGAATACGAAATCGCCAAGAGGTTCTTTAGAAGCGAGTTCTATTCTGATTGATTCGAACGCTATTTTGTTTTTGCTGTAGATGATATTCGAAGCTCTCGTTTTGATTCTTTCGCCTTCGCATTTGATGTGTTTTTTAGCTATTTCCATGGCTTTGTCGTGGCTGATCGTCGTTGCTACGGAATTAACCTTGCCTACCGGAGTAAGCGCGTTATTGAGCATTACGACTTCAGAGGCGTTGTTTATGTGAACGGCAACTTCTGATTCGAATACTTTTTTATTTTTATGATAATGCGCGAATAAGATATGAGTTATATTATCGCTGGTGGACACGTTTTCGACTCTTAGGTCTTTAACGTTGACGCCTGCTATTAAATCTTCATTTTTTTCGAGGAATTTAATCGCGTCGTTTACGAGTTCGTTGCTTTTTCTTTTTGCTAATTTAGCCGAATAAGCGTTAGTATCGTTGTTGATAATGTTTCTGATGCCGCCGTTTTCATCGAGCATTACGCTGTATTTATTCTGGTTGTCAGAATTAAATTTAGCGAATTTTAAAGCGCTTGTGCCGTCTGCGTAAGCGTTTGTGAAGGCCAGCGCCAGGACCAGTAACAAAACGAATAAAAAGAGTTTCTTCATACTATAATACCCTCCGCGTTTATTTTTTATCATATAATTATATAACTTTAGTAGCTAACTGTCAATAAAATAATTGAAATTTATTTAAAATAATTAAAATATTTGATTGACTTTATATTGACTTTACATTGACTTTATAAACTTGTTTTTCAGCCTACGTCATTTTTATAATTTTATAAGATTTTTCAACGATTTCGTCAGGGTCGAAAGGTTTGGTGATATATTCGTCAGCCCCGCACTCCATTCCTTTTATCCTGTCGATTTCCTGACCTTTTGCAGTAAGCATTATCACATATGTATCGTTTGCCTTCAATTCATTTTTTATGGTATGGCATACTTCGAATCCGTTCATTTCAGGCATCATCACATCGAGCAACACAAGAGCGGGTCTGTGTTTTTCGATTAATTCCAGCGCTTCACGTCCGTTTTCCGCTTCAATTAATTCGCAGCCGGCCTCTTCGATTTCTTCGAGACTTTGTCTCAGCAAACGTCTGATATGCGATTCATCATCGACTATCAATATTACTGGCATTTTTAATTCTCCTTTTTACTAAAGTTTATCGTGCGTGGTTCAGGGCAGTTCCAGATAAATTCTGAGAGCGTCGATTATTTCAGGATCGTATTTTGTTCGAGAATATTGTTTGAGTTTTTCGAACGCGGTCTGAATATCACAGTGATATTTTTTTACGAGCTGGTCGAATCCGTCTGTCACGGCTATTATTCTTGAAAACAGGGGGATGTTATTTTCTTTTAATCCAGATGGAAACCCTGAGCCGTCGTAATTTTCATGATGGTGTAATATCGCCGGCAAAATATCGTTTAATTTCGTTAAATGTTCGAGTATTTCACAGCCGAATTCCGGGTGTTTTTCATAATCGTCCGATTTCAAGCCTATTTTTCCAATATCATGAAGTAAAGCGGCCAGCTTTAATTTAACGATTTGCGAATTTAATAATCCGATCGATTTCCCCAGTCCGACGCAAAGTTCCGATACTTTTGCCGAGTGGCCGTTAGATGACTGATCCAGCTTTTCGACGGTTTCGATTAAAGAATAAATTATTTGAGAAAAAATGTTTCTCTGCTCCTGCGCGAAGCCGACATTTTCTATCACCGCCGCGAAAATAGATGATAATGTTTTTAATAGTTTAAGATTTTGAGCGGTAAAAAAACGATCGGAGCCTGAATTCAAACCGAGTATGATTACGCCCGCTATTTGATTGTGATATTCGAGCGGCGAATAAATTATTGAATTCGGGCAATTTATCAGAAGCTGGCCGTTATCGGGAAAAACATTTATTATATCCGCTTTTTTATCTAAAAAAATAAATTCTTCTAATTTCATAAGCGGCGGTAATAATGATGATTCGGGTAAAAATAATTTATTGCATATAATTCCGATGCCGCAGTTGGCGGTTCTTCTGGTTATAAGCCCGTAATCGAATCTGATTTTTTTATGCGCTTCTTTCAAAATATAATCGGCGATTTCTTCGAGCTCCGAAGCATACGGTATCTTTTCACAAAAATTATACAGCAGATTTATTTCTTTGTATATATCTAAGGTTTCAGCTATAATATCTTTTTTTTCGATAAATTCACGAATTATAGAGCCGGCATATTCCGCGGCGCTAAGCCTGTTTTTTTCGTAACGGATTTCAAATATTTTTTTACCGTTATAAACGACGTTAAATACTTCCTCAGATTGGATTTCTCCGGCCAGATTCGAAAAATAAGGGGTGGTTTCACCCGTTTCAATAATTTCCAGTTTTACTCCGGCTGCATTGACGAACCTGATGAGCATCGAATAAAGTTCTTTTGAAGTCGATATTTTTATTGGCACTTATAATTCACCTCTAAAATCAAGAGCGGTTATTACCATACGGAAATTTTTTCTATCGTTATAAAACTTTTTGAATCGATAACTACCGGTTTGAGTTTTACTATAAAAATCGGAATATCATAAATGACAGGATCGTTTTTTATTATTTTAACGATATCTAAACTATTCTCTGAAATTTCTTCCGTCACTATAATCGCATCCGGCTTTTTAAATCCGCTTTTCAAACTCAATAAGGCTTCTACGGGATTTTTATATACTCTGGATTTATGTCCTTCTTTGTTGACGGCTATTTCAAGTAAATTCAAAACCTTTTCATTTGAATCTATAATGATAAATTTGTCGCAATTCCTGCCGAGCATATCAAACACATTTTCTTTGAGGCTGTCTGTAATTAAATTAAGGTTATCGATGAGAGTTTGGTTGTCTTTATAATTTATAGTAAGCGTGAAATAAAATTCGCTTCCATGTCCTAATACGCTATCCACCCATATTTTACCATCGTGACGTTCGATAATCTCACGGCAGATAGCCAGTCCAAGCCCGGTGCCTTTTTCATGGTCGCCTTTTTTTAAAGTGTCGCCCGACTGTTTAAATTTATCAAAAATAAATTCAAAATCATTATTGTCAATTCCGGCGCCGGTATCTATAACGCTGATTATTATTTCATCGTCATTATATTTTGCCGCGCGGCATTTTATATATCCGTGAGTCGTAAATTTAATGGCATTGGAAAAAAGGTTGATTAAAACCTGAGTTATTTTTTCGTGATCACAAACTACCGCCGGCAATTTTTCATCCGCTTCCACTATAAAATCTATATTTTTTGATTTTAGCAGAGGCAGGACGGCATCGTGTGATTTATTAATGAGCTTTAAAACATCGGCCGGCTGCATATCGAATGTCGCTTGTCCCGCTTCGAGTTTCTGGATATCGAGGACATTATTGATTAAACTTATTAATCGTTCGCTTTCGGATATAATAATGTTAAAATTTTCAAAAACTTCATTTCGCGCTTTAACTAACTTAGAATCCGATTTATCGACCAGAGGAGCGAATACTTTTTCGAACTTCTTCCTGACCAATTTATTGAATCCGATTATTGAAGTTAAAGGAGTCCTTAATTCGTGCGATACCATGGATATAAAATTGGTTTTCATATCGTCGATGTTCTTTAACTTTTCGTACGCTTCGTTTAATAACTCGCCCTCTTGTTTACGTCTTGCCACATTCCAGGCGCTGTTAAAGATCATAGAAATGGTTTTAGTGCCGTTTTCGTCAAATCCGTTTTTTTTATTAGCCAGGGCTATTAACATTTTAATTTTATTGCCATCGAAAATCGGTACGCTAATAAAGTTATCAATAGGAATGTGTCCGGCGGGAATTCCTTTTTTGCTTTTAAAATTTTTCGAATATTGATTGACTATAATCGTACGGCGCTGTCTTATCGCATCGGCCCAGCAGCCGGCATCGTTGATCTGGTATATTGGACGCTTGTCTTTAACTTCGCAGCCGGCCATGGTTTTTTTCGACCATGAATGATATATGGCCATGGCTGATTCGCTTTCATTCAAAAATCCCGCAAATCCGAATTCGGCCTGCATAAGATTTAAAGTATTTTCAAGCGCGAAATTTATAATTTCTTCGATCGGCTTATCGGCCATTTCATAAACGGCGTTCATAATTTTAAATCTTTTTTCGATGTCGAACAATACGATTTCATTTTCTTTTTGCGCCGTAATATCTTCGTTCATCAATATCAATTTATTGCCGCCGAGTTGATATGATGAGATTTTCAACCGGTAATGTTTTTTTAAATAGTCATAATCATAACATATTTCACGTTCTTTTGAAATCATAAGTTTTATCATGCAGTCGAAAATGTCCATTGCCTGCGTGAAGCCTTTTTCATTTTTTTTGCCGAGAGTTTCAAGATAATTATCGCCGACGCAAAGTTCGCCGCATAAAAAATGCCGGCCGGTATCTCGCCATGCTCTGTTATGATATATTATGACCCCTGATTCGTTTAACAATGCAATGGGCATGGCGATTGCGTCGAGAAATTCGCTTAAATTTTTTTGTTTGAATAAATCTTTAAAACTTTCATTCATAAATAATCACGGTCACCGCTTATTAAAACACGAATCGAAAATCATCGTTTATCCATCATTATATAACAATATTATAATTTTGTCAACTTTTATATTATAATGATGGTCAGGCGAAAATCGGATGAAAATTATATTGTCATAAAAGAATATATGTGATATAATATCGTCTGCGATTTATAAATTACGAAAAAATGAATTTAAATTATGCGAATAAAACCGGAAAGCGGCGTGAATAACCCTAAAATAGCGGTTGTGGTGGGAAGCGGCGGCATAAAGCCGGCGTGCGCCATAGCGCTTTTCGAATTATTAGAGAGCCTCGATATCGATATCGATCTTTTGATAGGCTGCAGCGGCGGCGCTATAGTTTCGGCGATGCGCGGCTTCGGTTACAATTCGGCGGAGATAACAGACCTATTTACAAAATATTTAACTAAAAGTTTATTTTCGCATATAGATTACAGAACGCTTCTCGGCATAGCTAAAATGCCGTTCGGGCGTTTCGATAAAACCCGAGGGATTCTCAAGCCGCAAAGGCTTATCGATGTTTTGAAAATAATATTTAAAAATTCAAAGTTCGATAGTTTGAAAATTCCAACTCTCGTGCAGGTTACAAACGTCGATAACGGCGAGGGCGCATTGATCGATTCCGGCGATATCGCGGAGGCGGTTTATTCATCGGCGGCGCAGTTCCCGTTTTTTCCGCCTCTTAATATAGGCGGCAAATGGTTCGTTGACGGCGCGTTCAGTTCGCCTCTGCCGGTCCTCGAAGCGGTTAACCGCGGTTACGACGTTATAATAGCCATAGCTATCGAACAGCAGGTCAAGATGGAGTCAAAAAGTTTTATAGAATATTTTCATCAATTCATAAGCCGCAGCTACACATCGACTCAAAAAAAACAGATGGCGCTTGCCATAGATATGCACCATCACGAAATAGTAGTTATTAATATGCACTTCGACGAGCTCATCCACATGTGGGATGTCGATAAATTGCCCGTTATCATTCAGACCGGTAAAAAAATAATCGATAAGAAAAAGAATGAAATAATAGCGGCCATAGATAATTTTAAAAACAGGAGAAAGCATTGAGCCAGGAACGCAGGATAAATAAATACGAGTTAATTATATATAAAATAGAAAATTTAAGCGTTATTAATATCAGGGGAAAGATCGATTCGGGCAATTCCGAAGACGCGGAGGCCGAATTGAACGCGATGCTCGATAACGATGATAAGTATTATATTTTCGACCTTTGCGGGCTCGAATATATAAGCAGCGCCGGCTTGAGAGTGTTTTTATCGGCCTCAAAAAAAATTAAAGGCAGTAAAGGAAATTTCGTTTTTTGCGAAGTGTCCGAAGAAATTAGAGAAATATTCGATATGACGGGGCTTTTAAATGTTTTTACGCTGTGCCCGACGCTCGAGGCGGCGGCGGAAAAAATAAAATCGTCTTATTTATAATTACTTTTTATATAAAACCAATATTCGACTATATAAATCACGTAAACAAAAATCATCAGCGATAACGGCAGCGTCCCGGGTTGAAACAATCCGGCGTATGCGGCCGCGTTATATATGATAAGATTTATAATCAGCGCCGAATAAAAAAAGGCGAGAATGAATTCTGAAAAATAAAAAAAAGAAAATCCGGGCAATATTAGAGAAATGTAATATATCATTTTTTTATCGTGCGGATAAAAAACGTTATTGATATTTCTATTGATGTTTTGTGGTTTCAGAGGCATCAGGCAGCAATTGCACAGGCCGACCTGGACGCGGCATTCGGGACAGCTTATCGTCGAGCATGCGCATAGATCGGCTTTGGCGGCGTTTCTAAAAATCGCGGCTTTTCTGATGATGCCCATAAAAACTATTATCAGTAGAACGTTTAGAAGTACGGCTATCATAAAAATGGGATTGCTGCGCAGCGGTGAAAAAAAGGCCCTGTAAAGATCCGAATCGTCGAGAAAAACCGGATCGCCGCCGTCGGTTTTATTTGTAAGAAAAGAATTATGGCCGATGCGTTTTAAATAATAGAGCGCGGCTTTTGTGTCGTTTGATAATAATTTAGCCGTGTAGGAAAAGTAATTGTAAAAATCGCGGGATATTTTTTCGTTTACGAACGCTTTAGCCAGTATTTTATCGAGGTTGGAAAGCTGGTTCGAATCGCCCGGCATGGCGTTGACGGACTGGAACTCGAGATGGTTTTTTAAAAAATAATTAGTTTCGACGCATAGTTTTAAATATTTGCCGAAGCCGGTTGAAAAATAACAGTAAAATATAACGAACATAAGGCATATTATAATGTTTTTACTCAATAACGAGGACGCGGTTTTTTCTTTAGAGTCAAGATATGGAGCGATGGATATGTTTACCGTATTTATTTCGAGCTCGTGCGCTTCGTGCATTATCAGCCGTCGGTATTTTAAATAAAGCGCCGCCAGAAAAACGAATTGAATGAATATAAATGAAATAAGCGCTATGAGCGCGATATTCATTGAATTAAAAATCGCGCCCGGCGCTATAAAGTTAAAGTATAAAATCCAGGCGATATTATCGAATGAATTAATCGGGTCGAAGTCGTAAAAAGATGCCGCGGCCTGAGAAAAATAGGCTTTTTGATAGCCCGGCGAAAACTTTTTGGCATAGTCGAACATTAAACGCGCCCTTGCGGGGTTCGAACTTATTATTTTAACGGCCTCTTTAGTAAATAGCGATGCATAATAATTCGATTCATATATCCTGTTTTTTTTAAGAAGCTTTATTATATCTTCACAGCCGCGGCGGAGCTTATCGTCGGGCGCCGTAATAATGTTTTTAATGAATGAATAAGGCAGAATTTTATTATAGAATTCTTCGGCGTTCATAAGCTGCATGTCGTATTTTTCGAGCCTGGCCGCATAGCCGTGGATTAATGAAATAAAAAATATAAAGCATATAATTAAAGCTATCAAATATTTTTTTAAATATATGGTTATTTTATTTTCCGATGGCGCGTTGTTATTCATGATATACCTTAAACAGGCAATGGGGGCAATTTATTTTTTAATTGCCCCCATTGCCGTCGTGTTTTTATGCCTTATTTACTTCGCGTATTCTATCGCGCGTGTTTCGCGTATGACGACAATTTTAATCTGTCCGGGAAATTCGAGTTCGTGTTCTATTTTAGTTTTTATGTCGTGTGACAGCTTGGCGGCGGTGTTATCGTCGGCCATATCGGGTTTGACGATAACGCGTATTTCACGGCCCGCCTGCAGCGCATAAGCGGCCGCGACGCACTCGTGCGAGCTGGCTATTTTTTCGAGCGATTCGATACGCTTGACGTATGCTTCGATAGTTTCGAAACGGGCGCCTTCACGGGACGCTGAAATGGCGTCGGCCGCGCCTACAAGAACCGCTTCGACCGTTTCGGGAGCGCATTCTTCGTGATGCGCGAGTATCGCGTTAACTACTTTCGGCGGTTCGCCGTATTTTCTGGCGAGGTCGGCGCCGATTATAGCGTGCGAGCCTTCGGCTTCGCTGGTTATTACCTTACCGATGTCATGCAGAAGTCCGGCCCTTTTTGCGAGCTGCACGTCGGCGCCGAGCTCTCCGGCCATTATGGCTGAAAGTTTGGCGACTTCTATGGTGTGCTGAAGCTGGTTCTGGCCGTATGAAGTTCTGTAGTGGAGTTTGCCGATAAGAGTGATAAGCTCTGAATGAAGGCCCTGTACGCCGAGTTCGATAGTCGCGCGTTCGCCTATTTCATGGATGGTCTGTTCGATTTCCGAAGTGGTTTTAGCCACTACTTCTTCGATGCGCGCCGGGTGTATTCTTCCGTCGCGAATCAATTTTTCTAAAGATATCCTGGCTATTTCGCGTTTTATGGAATTAAAGCCTGAAAGCACTACCGCCTGCGGCGTGTCGTCGATTATTATAGAAATGCCGGTGAGGCTTTCTAATGTTCTGATATTGCGTCCTTCGCGTCCTATTATGCGGCCTTTCATATCTTCGTCAGGAAGATTTACGACCGTAACCATTGAATCGACGTTGTGGTCTATAGCGCAGCGGCCAACCGCCGTAGCTATTATCCATTTAGCCTTTCTGTCGGCTGTTTCCTTAGCTTCGTCCTCCGCTTTTTTAACCTTTTTCGCGATTTCGCCCTGAAGTTCCATCTCGATAGTGGTTAATATTTGAGTACGCGCTTCGTTCATGCTTAATCCTGAAATGTGTTCAAGTTTTTCTACCTGCAGCTTTTTTAAAGACTCTGTTTCGACTTTTAAAGCTTCTATGTCCTGCTCTTTTTGCGATATCGTTTTTTCGCGTTTTTCAAGAGTATCGGCTTTTTTGTCGTTCTTAGCTTCTTTGGCGTTTATTCTTTGCTCGTATTTTAAAAGCTCCTCGCGTTTTTCGCGCGTTTCTTTCTGAAACCTTTTTTCAAGCTCTTTTTTTAATTCGACAAGCTGCTCTTTGGCTTCGAGATGCGCCTCTTTTAATATGCTATCAGACTCATCTTTAGCTTTTTTAAGCATTTCCTGTATTTTTAAATTTGTAGAATTTATTTTACTGTCGGTGTAAAATTTTTTGGATAAAAAAACTATAACTGCGCCCGTCATGGCGCCTACTAGTAACCATACTAAGTTCAGTATTACTGGATTATCTATTTGACTCACCTCCGTTTTGTATTATTATATATTAATTTAAAAATAAAAGTCGTTAATCTAACTTTATATTTTTGTATCTTATATTATAATTAATCACGGCTTAAAAGTCAAATTAAAAATAATAAAAATAATAAAAATTATTTGAAAAGTTAATTTGCGACGATCAGACTTTTTTTTACGTTCAGCAGAGTGTTTTTGATCATGGCGTTGGCGTTTTCGGTTACCGGAGCGTCGTGGCCGGAATAGATTGTTTTGATATCGAGCGAAACTATTCGTTCGAGCGAGGCCACGAAAGAAAGCGGATAGGAGCCGCCCGGCGATTTTATATTTAAGGGCGTATCGCCGGCGAATAGCACTTTTTCGTCGCTGCAGTATAGGCAGATTGAATCGTTTGAGTGGGCGGTTATGCTTAAAACTTCGAAAGCATGGTCGCCGATTTTAATATATTCACCGTCGTTTAAAACTCTTGTTACGCCTTCAAATTTAGAGAAGGNNCGGCCCGTATTTTTCTATTACGTATTTAAGGCCGCCGGCGTGGTCGAAATGGTTATGAGTCAATATAACCTGCTCAACCGGTTTTTTTCCCACGCCGGTCGAAACATACGGAATGCGGCTCATTATATAATCGTCGGTGCCCACGTCGATAAGCGTATTGGCATCGGATATCGCGTTCCAACTGCCGAGAACCAGATAGGCGTTGCAGGAATAAGTTTCATCGTTATGGAATAGAAATACTTTCATATTTTTTTATATAACTGTGCGTCATCGGCGACTTTGGTAAATAAATGCGCAAGTTCATCGGGCAGTTTCTGCGTCTGTTCGCTCATAAAATAGCCGCCTGGCGCCAGTGATTGGTGAAACAATTTTATAACTTCGATTCGCTGATCGGGGCTGAAGTGCAATAATACGTTTTTACACACGATAAGGCTGTAATCTTCGCCTATGGATTGAAATGACAGAAGATCGTGCTTGCGAAACTGCATCCGCGATCTGACGGTTTCGTCGATTATAAAATGTTCGGGTTTTTCGGCTGGCGCGAAATATTTGCTGAAAATATCGGCGGGTATCCTTTTTAATTCGTCTTCGGGATAGATGCCTTCCGTGACGATTTTACCGAATGTATCGCTTTCATCGATATCGGTGGCGTCGAATACAATATTACGGAACGCGAAGCGTCCCATATTTTCGGCCAGCACTATCGCGATAGTATAGGGTTCGGGTCCCATCGCGCAGCCGGCGTCCCATATTTTAACTTTATTGCGGCCTGAAATAAAAGGCAGCAGATGTTTAACGGTTAGTTCAATGGTGTGAAGATCGCGGAAAAAAAATGTGAATGCCATTGTTTTTTAAACTCTTTTCAATTAAAATTTATTTATAAAAATCCATAGGAACGGTTAAAAACCTTTCCTATGGATTGAATTCATATCCCAAATTATGAAATATCAAATGCGTTTATTTATTTGACCTGAGATTAAAGCGCTCATAATTGTATATAAGCGCTTTAATCTTTAATAAACAGGCGCTTGCCTGATTATCTGGTCAATTTCTCGCTTTTTTTAATTATTTCGGCGCCCTTGTGAGTTACCGCCGTCATATCGTGTCTGGCCGCGTTCGAACCCGTGCTTTTTTTACCCGTTGATTTGCTGACTTTAAATTCTTCGATCAACTGGCGTAAAGATTCGCCGGAACCTGAAAGTTCTTCACTGGAAGCGGCGAGTTCTTCCGAGGAGCTCGCGTTTTCTTCGGTGATTGAAGCCACGTTTTCAACGGCTTTCGACACTTCGTTAGCGGTAGCGCCCTGTTGTTCGGTAGCCGCCGATATCTGTTCGATAGCTTTAGCGGTTTTTTCAACGCCGTCGAGTATCTTTTTAAGCGCGTCGCCGGCCTGTTCGGACAATTTAGAGCCTTCAGCCACTTTATTCGACGATTCTTTTATGAGGTTGGTTATTTCTTTAGCGGCCGTGGAAGAGCGTTCGGCGAGTTTTCTTACTTCGTCGGCGACTACCGCGAAGCCCATACCGTGTTCGCCCGCGCGCGCGGCTTCTATCGCCGCATTAAGAGCCAGAAGATTGGTCTGGTCGGCTATTTCGCTTATAACGCCTATTATCGCCGATATCTGTTCGGATGAGCGGCTTATAAGTTTCATCGATTCGATGGCGTTATTAACGGCCAGGCCGCCTTCGTTGGCTTCTTTTTTGGTTTCTTCGGCCATGGCGTTGGTTTTTTGAGCTGAATCGGCTATATCGTTAGTCGATTTAGTGAGTTCGGCGATCGAAGCCGATATTTCTTCGACGGTCGATGCCTGGCTTTGCGCGCCCTGGGACACGCTCTGCGCATTCGAAGATATTTCATTTGAAACGGCGGCTACCTGTTCGGTCGCTGAAGATACCTGCGAGAAGGCTTCATCGAGGCTTTCGAGCAGCGAGTTAATGTTCTGCTTCATGGTGTCATATGCGCCCTGGTATGTGCCTTTCATCCTGACGGTGAGGTTTTTATCCGAAGCTGTTTGCAGTACTATGCCGCCGTCGTCCACTATAAGCAGTTTAAGCGAGTCGATACACATATTGAGGTTATTTTTGATTTCGTTGAAATCGCCGTTGTATTTATCGGTTATTTTAGGCGGAATGTCGCCTTTTGCTATTCTGTCAACGTATTCGGCCGCTACGTTAAGAGGTCCGATTACCGCGTCGAGGGTTTTATTAACGCCTTCTACTATCTTACGGAAGTCGCCCTGATGTTTTGTCGCGTCGGCGCGCGTGTCGAGTTTACCTTCGACGGCTGCTATCGAAAGAGTGCCGGCGTCTTTAACCAGAGTATTGACGGCCATGATAGACTGGTTTAAGGAAGATTTTATCATATCGAATTTTTTCTTGCTATCCGCGGTTTCGTTATCGGCTGCCGCGACTTCTATATTAATGTTCAGATCGCCCTTAGCGAGTTTATCCAGCGCTTCGGTAACCTTTTTAGTTTCCACTTCCTGATATTCGGCGACTTTCTGTGAAACTCTCTGAGCCTTTTTAACGGCGGTCTGGTCAGTGACTATTTCTATAGCGCCGATGACTACGCCGCTCTTGTTTCTGATAGGAACGCCCGCGTATGAAATGTCAAGGTTATGACTTCCGGGATGAGCATCGGTCTCGCTACTGGCGTCGCTTCCTGATTGCATCGCCCTTGCTACGGCGCATTTTGAATTACGGCAGTCGCCGGTCTTGAAAAAGTCATAACATCTGGTTTTCATGGAAGATAACTGTTCGCCGGAGGTATTGCCAAGCGAAGCGCCGGCCTTGTTCATGTAAAGAATGTCGTATTCCTTATTTACTATCATTACAGGCGCGGGAACGCTGTCTATAAGTTTTACGAGCGAGTTGACCGTGTCGTTAACGCCTTCTACTATCTTGCGGAAATCGCCCTGGTGTTTGGAGGCGTCGGCTCTGGTATATAATTTGCCTTCGACGGCGGCGAGAGAAAGCGTATCGGCGTCTTTAACCAGAGAGGCGACCGCATCGATACACTGGTTAAGGTTGTTTTTGATCTCATTGAAATCGCCGTTATATTTATCGGTTATCTTTGGCGGAATGTCGCCTTTAGATATTCTATCTACATATTCAGCGGCCACGTTGAGCGGTCCTATAACCGCGTCGAGGGTTTTATTAACGCCTTCTACTATTTTACGGAAATCGCCCTGGTGCTTGGTCGCATCGGCGCGTGTGTCGAGTTTTCCTTCAACCGCCGCGGCAACGAGTGAGCCCGCGTCTTTAATAAGAAGAGTTATCGCATCTATGCACATGTTGAGGTTGTTTTTGATTTCGTTGAAATCGCCGTTGTATTTATCGGTTATTTTAGGAGGAAGATCGCCTTTGGATATTCTGTCAACGTATTCGGCGGTAACATTGATCGGGCGCACGAATGCGTCGATCATTTCATTAACGCCCTGCACGATTCCCCGGAACTCGAAATTGGTTCCCGCAGCGTCGCCGCGGATATCGAGCTTACCGTCGTTAACTGCCGCCGTAAGTTTTTTAGCTTCGGCGATAAGAGAGTTAAGAACGCTATAAACGTTAGAAACGATGAGCCAGCCGACGATAAGAGCTAAAATGATGCCGACGATTATGAGGATGATCATATTTTGGGTAGCGCCGTCAGCGAGGACGGTGTTATTAGCTGCAACTTGCTTGGCCATACCAATTTTTGCTTCTACGAGCTTTTCAATATTTGCTCTTACGTTATCAGCAATTTTAGAAAATTCACTCGTTACAAAAGTTTTAGCTTCGAGTGTTTTTTTGTTTTTCATCATATCTGCGGCAATTTTAAAATTATTTTTATATGCTTCATAGTTTGTAGCATACGTATCAAAAATATCACGTCCATCTTTTGTTAAAATGGTTTTACTAAAAGAACCATTGATTTTATCATTTGTTTCAAGTAATTTATTGACTCTTTCAATATATTCCAGAACTTTATCTTCAGTTTCGGCTTGTAGCATGTAAAGAATATTGACTCTACATTGTTGGAAATTAGTTGAAATATAAATAAGTTCCGTAGCAGGTACAGTAATTTTTTCATATAACATAGTATCCGCGTCATCGATGGCGTGAATGTTTTTAATTCCGATATAGCCGACTATTCCCACTACGATGGCCGCAAAAATAATAAGGCCGAATATCTTGGCCTTGATAGATAGATTGTCCATACTCATTTCTAAACCTCCGTTAATATTTAAATAATTTTTAAAAAGTACTCAATAATTTATTTTTGGTTTTATTAATTGATAGTTTACATCCGGCTGTTTCGGTTTAATTATCTATGTTTTCGCCTATCATCTGGTGTTCTCTTTCTGAAAGCACTTTATCGATTTCGAGCAATATTAAAAGCCTTTTATCGTCGAGTTTTCCGACGCCTTTAATATACTCGCGGCCGATATTGGATATGATCGGCGGCGGCGGCTGGAGCTGCTCGTCGTTTAATCTTAAAACTTCGGATACGCCGTCAACTATTATTCCCATAATTCTATCGAGCACCGATACTACGATAACTCTCGAATCATTGGTTATATCGATAATAGGCATTCCGAATTTTTTACGCAGGTCGATAATTGGAATGACGTTTCCGCGAAGGTTGATTATGCCTTCTATGAAATGAGGCATTTGAGGAACTTTGGTAATTTCCTGCATCCTTATTATTTCCTGCACCTTCATAATATTGATGCCGAATTCTTCCGAACCGATCTTAAAACTGACCAACTGTTGATTTTTGATCCCTTTTAATTCTTCAGCCACGGTTTCACCCCTTTACAATTTTTATCGAATTAAATCTATCATACAAAGGGGTAAATATCAATTTATTTTTTATTTATTTTATTTTATTTATTTACGGTTAATAATTTTAACCTTTTTACTCCTATTTGTTTATGTTTTCGTTTGGCTGCCAGATTAATCTTAAACCCGTGTACATATCCTTAGCGTCGGGTTTTTGCATCGAGCGCGAAGCCGACCTGCAATATTGCGCCCGTACCGCCCAGCTTCCGTCTTTAACTATTTTATATTCGCCTTCCGCCGGGCCCGCCGGATCGGTTATCTGCATGCCGCTTCTATCGCTGGTCTTGTCGTTCCAGTCGGAGCACCATTCGCACATATTGCCGCTCATATCGAATAAGCCCCAGTCGTTTGGCAGTTTGCGGCATACAGCCTGCGGCTTGTTATAGGCGTTGTCCATGTGCCATAAATAATCGCCTTTAATGCCGTCGCCCCAGTAGTAAGAGGTCTGACTGCCCGCACGGCAGGCATATTCCCACTCGGCTTCCGTCGGAAGCCTGAAAATGCCTACCTCTTTTGAATTAAGGACGGCAATGAATTTTTCGCAGTCGAGCCATGAAACTCTTTCTACCGGACAACCGCCGCGGCCGCTGTGATATTTTTGCGTATCGCCGGGATTATCCAGCGGCGATTCCTCATCGCCCATATCGGAACGATTCTTAAAATATGACGGATTCGAATTCATTACGCTCTGCCATTGGTCTTGAGTTACCTCGTTTTTTTGAAGCCAGAACCCTTTTGTAATATCAACCTTGTGGCTTATCCATTCCGATGCGTTGCGGTCAGGGTCGGATAATTCGCTTCCCATTAAAAAACTGCCGGCCGGCACGAAAACGAAGTCGAAACTTTCGCCGTCTTTTACATACACCGTTTTAACCTCGCCGGTCGATTGAGCATATAGAACAGATTGAACGCTTAATAGTAAATAAACCGATGATAGTAAGATTAAAATTATTTTTTTACTTAATCCGAATCTAAAATAAATCTCATTGCTATTTCTTAATTTCAATATTGAAAATCCTTTTTGAAAACTCATATTTCACTCCTTGTTTGTTAAATTAAATAAAGTTGAGCTAAGTTTAAGTTAAATTATAAAATAGTTATTATGTAACGCAATGCAATGCAATGCAATGCAACGTAATGCAACGCAGCATTATTGTTGCCGTTACTGTTTTTTTGAAGGGAGGGAGAAAGAGTTAGCAACCCTTTCTCCCTCCCTATGCCCCACCCTCAATCCGCAAATTGCCTGACGCTTTTTGTTAGTTTATCGATAGGTTTTTCTTTCGGGGCTTTAATTTAGTGAAAGTTTTTGCGAGGTGTTAGACGGTCGCTTTTAAGTTTTTTCGATCTTGCTCGTTTGTTTGCAGTTGCGCGCATGCGCGCAACTGCGTGGCAAGAATGGCATCAATACGACTTAACTGAACGGCTCACGGTAAAAACTAATGTAAATCGAGTCCTATTAAATCAGGTCAAATTAAGTCAATCGCATTAATTTAATTAATAAAATTAGCAAGTTTTATATGATTTTCGGTAATATAATAAAAGTTGTTACGCTTTAAAGCATTACCGTGAGCATTATTATAAA
>DIVV01000242.1 GCA_002423385.1 bacterium UBP16_UBA6123 | reverse complement strand
TCAGGGAGAGTAAAGGGGGCACGGGGGAAAAGAGAGGGCCATTGGTCCTTTCTTTTCCCCCGTCGCGGTCTTATGCGGTCTTATGCGGTCCTGTATGATTCTATGAGCTATTATAACGGTTGACATTATTATCGATTCTTGATAATATATCGTAGCGGCATATTGGTATATGGTACATGGTATTGAATGGCAATACCGGAATTAAGTTTGTGTATATTGGTTTATGGCGTTAACGGACTGGCCGGCTGGTAGGTATTAATCAGGAAGTTATTATTTATGGCATTGAAAGAAAATTTAAGTGATCAGGAAGTTAATATTCTCGAGGTCATACAAAGCGGGATAGAGCTCTGTCCGCGGCCTTTTGAAGTGGCGGCGGCCCGGCTGAGGGAGCGCGGCTTTGAAATCGGCGAGGATGAATTGATAAGCGCTATTGAATCGCTTTACGCTAAAAATTACATCAGGCGTATAGGTCCGGTTTTTGACGCGTCGAAGCTTGGTTTTAAAAGCGTTCTGGCGGCGGTAAATATTGAAGAAGCCCGGATTGGCGAGGCGGCTGCGCTGATTAATTCTTTAAGCGGCGTTACGCATAATTATTTGCGCGAAGATGATTTTTATAACATGTGGTTCACTATTACGGCCGCGAATGAAGGGCTGATAAAAGAAAAACTCGAAGATATTAAAAACAGGCTTAGTTTGGGCGATTATTTATTGCTGCCGGCCGAGAAAACCTATAAAATAAAAGTAGGCTTTAAAGTGACGGATAAGCGGGACGGGTTCGGCTATAATGCGTGAATTATCTTTGATTGAAAAAAGGATCATTAATAAAATATCGGGCGGCATCGAAATTTCGCGGCGGCCCTATCAGACGGTAGCCGATGCTGCGGGGACAAGTGAAAACGCGGTTTTAGAAACGCTGGATACCTTAGTCAAAGAAAAAAAAATACGTCGTGTCTGCGCGATACTTCGCCAGCGCGAGCTTGGTTATGGCGCCAACGCGATGTGCGTTTTCGACGTGGCCCCTGAAAATATAGACGCTGCCGGGGAATTTGCGGCGTCTTTCGAGCAGGTGAGTCATTGTTATAAGCGGCCGCGCTGTGATAAATGGCCTTTTAATCTTTACGCGATGATACATGGGCGTTCAAAAGACGACTGCGCCGCGGCGGCATCTCGAATAGCTTTGTTTTCGGGCGCGGCATCATATAAAATGCTTTACAGCGTTAAGGAATTAAAAAAAGAAAATATGATATATTTCGGCGAAGCCGATAAAAATTAACGGCGGATGATTATAAAAATTAAAAATGCGTGTCGAATCGTCGCTGATGTTATGAATCGATTTGTGTCGAATCGATTCTAATTCAGGGGGGAGCGCTATATTTGTTATGGATAAAATTTCAATGACGGATAATATTATAAATTCTTGCGGGGTTTCGGATTTGGGCGCCTGCGGGCATCCGGCGGTAAAGGGCGGAATGCCGGGCGGTCATTCCGGTTTTTCCGATCCGGCGGTTTCGCCCCGGTTGATAGCCTGGGAAATGAGCGCGGCGTGTAATTTAAACTGCGTTCACTGCCGCGCGTCTTCGTCGTGTGAGCGGGCGTCCCGCGAGCTTAATATAAAAGAATGCTTTAATTTTTTAACCGATATTTCTACGCTGCCGTCAAAGCCGGTGCTTATAATGACGGGCGGCGAGCCGCTTATGCGTCCTGATTTTTTTGATATATTAGATTTTTCGGATAAACTCGATATAAATAAAGTTTTAGCGACCAACGCCACTTTAGTTACGCCCGAAATTGCCGCGCGGCTTGCGGCTAAGAGAATTTTTGCCGCCAGCGTCAGCCTTGACGGCGCAGATGCCCGTGAGCACGATGGATTCCGCCGCTCGCCCGGCGCTTTTGAGGCAAGCATGAAAGGCATTGAATTTTTAAAAGCGGCCGGAATAAAAATTCAGATTAATATAAGCGTCACCAGGAGAAATTATGATCAGATCGAAGATTTATTCGCTCTGGCACGCTCTATAGGCGCTTTGGCGATACATATATTTTTACTCGTTCCTACCGGGCGCGCCGAAAATATGCGTGGCGAGGAAATATCGTCTCAGCAGTATGAGCGGCTTTTAAACTGGTTTTACGATAAAAAGCGCGAAACGGGTCGTGAGATTAATTTGAAGGCGACCTGCGCCCCGCATTATTACCGTATAATGCGCCAGCGCGCTAAGGCGGAAGGCCTTGAGATCAACGCCGAAAATTTCGGCATGGACGCTTTTACGCGCGGCTGTCTGGCCGGCTGCGGCTTCGCTTTCGTTTCCAGTGAAGGCGAAGTTCAGGGTTGCGGCTATATGCCCATTTCAGCAGGCAATATCCGAGAGCGCAAATTCAGCGATATTTATGCGAATTCTGAATTTTTTATTAAACTGCGCGATTTATCGTTATTGAAAGGAAAATGCGGCCGGTGCGGCTATAAAAAAGTGTGCGGCGGCTGCCGCGCGCGTGCGCTGGCTGAGTCCGGCGACTGCTTTGGCGAAGAGCCTTATTGCGATTATAAAATATAGCCGGATAAAATCGGGAGCCGTGTAAAATTTGAACGGCCGGTTATATTAAGAAGAGGAAGAGACGATGGACGGGATTCCGGCCGTAAAAATAGAAAAAAAAACCACAGCGGCGGGCGGGCCGACTGGCGAAAGCTGGCTTGCGGCCGTTATTAAAATTTTTAGTTCGCTGCGTCTGGCCGTTTTTTTATTAGCCGTAGTCGCCGGTTTGTGCGCGCTCGGGACGCTGGTGCCGCAGCTTAAGGAACGCGCGTTTTACGAGGCGCGCTTTGGGGCAGGCGCATCTTTTATTTATTTATTTTCGCTCGAAGACATTTATCATTCTTTTATTTTTTATTTCAGTGTTGCTTTATTATCTTTTAATATTATAGTTTGTTCGTTAAGGCGTTTAAAGGCAAGGCGCGCTTCGCTTCGTTGCGGGCGCGAATTTTTAAGCGCCTCCGATATGGCCGGGTTGAAATATAACGCGCCAGTCGAAGGTTTTGACGAGGCTTCGCTCGATTCTTTAATAATGGTGTTGAAAAAAGCCGGTTATAAAGTAAGCACCGAAGTTTCCGGAGAACTCTTATCGGGCAGAGCTGAAAAAGGCCGTTATTTTTTTGCCGGTGAGCAGTTAGTGCATTTAAGCATAATAATAATAATAGCCGGCGCGATGATCGGCAATTTATACGGGTATAAAACATATCTTAAGCTTTATCCCGGCGATATCGCGGAGATTCCCGCGCCGTTTTATCAGCGCCAGCGGGCGAAATTGCAGCGGTTGATGACGGCGGTCCGTAAAAACGAAGGTTCAGCTTTTATAAAAGCCGCGTCTTTAATGAAAGAAATAGAGGCAATCGAAGATCGCGAATTGTTCAGCCTTAAAATAAATGATTTTAAGACCGAATATTTTGAAAAAGTTTCGCCGGGCGCGACTGACGAAGGCGCGCTTCACGTTAAAAACTGGAATACTTTTTATACGATCATCGACGGCGGCAACGAGCTCTCAAGCGGCGTTATCGCCGTTAATTCGCCTCTGGGTTATAAGGGCGTTAATATATATCAGTCGTCTTATCATAAAACCTATGATAAACTTGAATCGGTTAAGATAAAAGTCGATTACTCCACGGCCGGACTTAAAACCGTAGCTGGCGGCGAATTATTGGAATTTAACGGCATAGGCGCGCAAAAAACAATAGCCGGCGGAAAATTGAAAATAAAATTAGCTTCGTTCGTCGCGGATTTTCGTTTCGATCCAAACAGCCGCGAAATTTATTCGGCGAGCGAATATCCGCGTAATCCCGCGCTCAAATTTGTTATCAGCGGCCTTTCTTCGGATGACAGCGGCTCCGTGTGGATTTTTAAAAATATGCCCGATTTTGCCGGAGCGCTGCTTAAAGATTTAAAGTATGATTTTGATTTGAAAATTGAAAGCCTTGAAACCGCCGCGCGCGAAGCTAGTGGACTGCAAATTAATTACGATCCGGGCGTCGGCATTGTGTGGGCCGGCTGCGCGCTTTTAACGCTCGGGCTTTTTATGTCGTTTAATATTGTCCATAGAAGAATATGGTTTTCATATGATAGCGTCTCGAAAAAACTTGCGGCGGGCGGTTCGGCCAATAAAGGCGCGTGCGATTTCGAGGCTGAATTTGCCCGTTTTTTCGGTTGTGAAAATAAAGATAAGCAGGAAAATTAAAAGTTGAATCTGGCGTATCTTCGTCTGCGGAGATCTCATGCAGCCAGCGCGGATAGTGCGGCCGGGAAGGAGAAAAATATAAAGTGAATAAAATATTATCGTCAGGCGCCGCCGTCATATATGAAGAAATAGCCTTCAGCGCGGCTTTTTTTTCTTATTTTATATGCGCATTGCTGTATTTTTATATATTATTCTGGCAAAAAAAAGAGCCCGGAATTTTTTCTTCGGCTTTTTTATGGACGGGTCTATTAACTCATCTGGCCGCGCTTATAATTCGATCGCAGAAGGCCGGATACGCGCCCATGTCGAATATGTTCGAGTCGCTTTCGGTTTTTTCATTTTTGATAGCGCTTTTATATCTATGGGTTGAATTAAGGTATAAAATAAAGGTTTTAGGCCCGTTCGTAATCAGCATAGCCTTTACCATGATAGCGATAGCATCCGTTCTTCCGCGTGATATCGAGCCTTTAGTTCCGGCGCTTCAGAGCTACTGGCTGGCGCTTCATGTGCTTGTAACCTTTATCGGCGAGGCGGCTTTCGCGCTTTCCTATGTAGCCGCGCTTTTATATCTTATTAAACCTGACGTGCATAAAGAAATTAAAGCTGGAAAAGAAATAATAAATATTGAAGAAAGTAAAGAAATTAAAGGAAACAAAGAGGCTTCGCAGTGCGGTGATAGCGCTTTTTATTATAAATTACACGCGGCTTTCGTAACATTTAACGCCGGGCTTTTTCTTTCGGTGATATCATATTTCGTTACGCTGCTGTTAATTAAGCGTTTAGTTATAAGCGGCGCGCATTTTCTATATGTGATTCCGCTTTTTATATTTTTTATAGGCGCGGCGTCTTTTTATTTTGCTAAAAATGTGATAATATCAATGCTGCCATCCTCTGAAATACTCGAAGATATCAGTTATCGCGCCATAGGCTTCGGTCTTCCGGTTTTTACTTTAGGCGCGCTCGTTTTCGGCGCGATATGGGCGCACCGCGCCTGGGGCGCATACTGGAGCTGGGACCCAAAGGAAACCTGGGCGCTTATAACCTGGTTTATATACGCGGCTTATCTTCACGCCCGTTATAATTCCAGAATGAAAGGAAAGGCGGCTGCGTATATAACCGTTCTCGGATTTATTTCCACGCTGTTTACCTACTTCGGGGTTAATTATTTACTGAGCGGGCTCCACTCTTACGCTAATTTTTAATATAGAAGGCGGTTAATGCAAAAATGCTTTGTGTGATAGGATTAAATTATAAAAATTCTTCGATAGAAGAGCGTGAAAAATTCAGTGTGCAGAAGCCTGATACGGGCTTTACCGTCCGTTATTTTTACGAGCGGCTCGGGCTGAAAGAATGCGTTTTGCTTTCTACCTGCAACCGTTTCGAGCTTTATTGCGCAATCGGCTCTAAAAGCAGGGCTAAGCAGGCGACGGCCGTAATTATAGATTATTTTAAGGCGGACGCGGAAACACGCGATGAAAAATTTTATATTTTTTTCGACGAAGCGGCAGCGCGCCGGCTCTTTTCCGTAACGGCCGGCCTCGATTCGATGGTTATAGGCGAGTCGCAGATTCTATCGCAGGTTAAATTCGCTTATTCTTCGGCGTGCGAAGTTAAAACGACCGGTTATTTATTGAATAAATTATTTCATCAGGCCATAAAAATCGGAAAGTCCGCCCGCAGCGAAACGGCGATCAGTGAAAACGCGGCATCGGTGAGCGGCGCGGCAGTGGCGGCCGCAAAAAAAGAACTCGGTGAAATTTGCAAATTATCAGCCCTGCTGATCGGCTCGGGCGAAACGGCCGAGCTGGCGCTTGAATGTCTTATAAAGGCCGGCGTTAAAAAGAGCGCGGTTATAAGCAGGACGCTCGAGCATGCTGAGGCGCTGGCGGTTAAATACGGCGCAAAGGCCTATGAATTAACTTCGTTGTATAAGTTAGTGCGTGATTACGATATTATAATTTCATCGACCGATTCGCCGCATTATATAATAAATTATGACCGGTTCGTCGCGGCGGCCGGAAGCGCCACCCGCTCGCTTTCCGCTCAGCTTATTATCGATTTAGCCGTGCCGCGCGATATCGACCCGCGGGTGGCCGGCGTTAATAAAGTTAAACTTTATAATATAGATGATTTAGGCGCTATTATAGACATTACCGTCGCGGGCCGTAAAACCGAAGCGCTCAAGGTCGAAAAAATAATCGAGGCCGGCGCTCGCGATTTTACCGATTGGTATGAAGGGCGGGGCGTTAAGCCTTTTATCGAAAAATTCCGTTCTAATATCGAAAATATAGTAGCCTGCGAGATTAAAAAATTCGCGAAAAAAATACCCGATACCGTTAAAAATAAAGAAAAATCTTTAAACGCTCTTAAGCAGGCTATTATAAACAGGGTTTGCGATAAACCCATATCTAAGGCGCAATTTTGTTCACGGCAGAGTAAAATTCAATCATGTATAAGTAATTTTGAATGTTTTTTCAGCGGCGAATGCCGGCCGGAGTGCTTCGTCGAAAGCGACGTCCCGGTTAAAAAATAAAAGTTCGGTATATGCTCGATTAAATATAAACGGAAATTAAATTATGACTATTAGTAAAAAACAGTTTAATGACGCTAAAAATTTCGAAGCCCTCTGCGCTGAAATAGCCGAGCGGAAAGAGCTCGATTCTCTTAGACTTAAAGACGAAAAAATTTATACGCTTTTAAATGAATACTTTTCTAAGAATATATATCCAAACTTCGCTTTTATATCTCAGACTAACGATAAAAGCGAGGCGGTTTCATGTCTTGGCAGGCTTAAATATTTTAAAACGGTGGCTGCTTTATGCGCGGCCGTTGAATCTTTTAAACTTCCCGAATCGCTCCCTCATTATTTACTGCATGATTTCAGGGTTAAAATAGATTATATCAATAATCTTACGGCCGCCGGCGGTATCACGGACGAATCGGTCCTTGCTGAATTCGAGGCTGTAGTTATGTCTTTGCGGTCTCTTTATGAAGAAAAAAACAGGCATGAGACTACGTTTTCAGCTATAATCAATGAGTTTTCGCCGGGCGAACAAATAAAATCACCGCTCCGAAAGCCTCGCGGAAAAGCGAAGCCAAAAAGCCCTGAAATTAAGACCGACGCGGCGAATAAAAAAGAGAAAAGCCACCCGAAAAAGGGTTATAAAGAAAAAGAAGGCGCGGCACCTAAGGCGCCGGAAGCCGATACCGTTAAAAACGCCGGCCGTACAATCGGTAAAGCCGAAAAAAAAATCCTGAAAAAAGTTTATAAGGAAAAAGCGTCAAAAGCACCAAAAGATATAGAGTTTTATATCGTTTTTATATCAGCGATCGTATTTATGATCGCCGGCGCGGGGATTTACGCACGCGGCGATAAAGCCAGCACGTTCGGCGCTTTTATCGGCGGAGCGTTCGGCGCGTTTTTCGGATCGCTTATAGTCGATACTATCTTTTTTACAAAGATGGAGTATTTTATAAGAGACGTCGTCGTATGTATCTTTTTGACGGTATTAGCCGTTAGTCTTTTTATCTTAAATATATATTGAAGTTAATCGTCTTTTCTGGTATTATTTTATCTATAATTTCAAATAAAATTAGAAAATAAAATTAGACGGATATTATGAAACAGATCATCGATAACGAAAATCAAAACTTCGAAATTTTGAGCGAGGAAATATCCGAATTTCCTGAGCTCGAGGTTTTAAATTCAAACGACCGAAAGGTTTTTGAGGTATTTTTAGATTTCTGGAACGTGAACGTATATCCTAAATTCGTTATGCTAGCGCAGCAGGGGTCTAAAGATGGAGCCGCAAAGGCCGTCGAGCTCGTGCGCCGAACCAAATCAGTTATCGATTTATATAATCGAAAAGTAAAAAATTATCAGCTATATTCTTCCGCTGATGCCCCGATTGAATATAAGGGCCGATTCAATGAAGTTTACGGTTATTTTGAAAGTTTCGCGGATAAAAAAAAGAAACTTAATAGAAACGAACTCGATATATTCGAAGAAAAAATAAACGAGTATCACGAAATTATCAATCCGCCCAGGAAAATTTCGCGAGATTCTTCAAGCACTTACGAAAAGCCCGCCGCCGAGACCGCCCGGACACCGTCTAACGATTCTCATGCGCGGCAGGCGCCTTATAAAACTTCTGAAAAGTATCAAAATAAACAGGCCGGTCAGGTTTATAACCAGCCATCGGGAGCGATTCCGCAGCAAACGCCGAATCGCATGCCTTATCAGGAGCCGAATTATTTTCAGGGTGATACTAAAAATTACCGTGGCCCGAATAAATCCGCGCCTTTTAATTTAGCTATTCCATTCGGCCTGTTTTGTTTTTTTGCCGGCGCGGGCGTCGCCGGTCCGCTCGGGGCGGCCATAGGTCTGGCGCTCGGGCTTCTGGCGGCTTCAATCAACGAAACCGCTCCTCGTTCCGGCGGGGTGGGCCGCCATCATCAGCCGCCGTCAGACGATGTTTTGAATGATCTTAAAAACGCCGAAAGCGTGCGCGGCGATTCGCGCGAAGCCAAAACCCGCGTTTCACATATAGCTGATCCGGCCGCGACTGATGATGATTCGGGCGCCGGAAGCCGGTTGAAATATGAGTCGCCGAAAGCGCCCGGCTGCGGGATAGGATGTTTTTCAATAATAGCCTGCATGATAACAGGGGCCGGCATCGGCGGCGGTACGGGGGCGGCTGCGGGCATTTTCACGGGTTTTTTTCTCGGTTCGCTTATCACGGACATCTTAAATAAAAATTATAAAGACATAGAAAGCGGTTTTCTTTTTAATGGTTTTCTTATAGGCATGGTATTTGGAGTTTATTTCGATCATGTTGTTTTCGGGATTATTATAGGCCTTATCGCGGCTAAAATAGCCGCTTCGGCTTTTATTAAAAAATAAATCGATAGGGGATGGTAATGATGTCAGAGAGTTTAAATTATGATGTGATTATAGTCGGAGCAGGTGTTTTCGGCATGGCTACCGCTTTTTATTTAAAATTGACGGACCGGGCGTTAAATGTCGCTGTAATCGATCGCGAAGGCGGCGCCGGCGAAGGCAATACCTGCAAATCCGCCGCGGGGTTCCGCAACACTTTTTCATCTCCTGAAAATGTAATATTGACAAATACTTCAATAGATAAATTTGCCGATATCGAAAAAAAAGGTTTTGGTCTCAATACAAAGATGTGCGGTTATCTGTGGCTAATGACCGACGATAAGTTTAAAAAATCGCAGGACGCCATATGCGCCATGAAAGATAACGGCGTCGATTTTTCGGTTCTCTTCGCGGAGGAACTTCGCTCGATCGCCGGGCTTAATATAGATAACTACTCTTCAGAAGAATGTCAGATGATGGGGCTTTCAAGGATCAAGTGCGGGCTTCTCGGTAAAAAATGCGGTTCGATAGATCCCGGCGCCATAGTTTCTTACTATGAAAGCGAGTTCAAAAAACTAGGCGGCGTAACTAAATACAACACTAAAGTTGAATCGCTCATCCTCGCGCCTGAAGAGCCTCTCGATATACCCGGCGAGCCTCTCGTATGGCAGGAACCGAAAATAGTCGGCGTGCGAACTGCTAACGCCGAAATATACGCGAAAACAACTATAATAGCGGCCGGCGTATGGGCCAAAGAATTATTAGATCCAATAGGCATTGACGCTCATATAAAGCCTAAAAAACGTCAGCTTTTTCAGGTTAAGGGCAGTTCGCTCGAACCGCTTCTGAGAAGCTGTTCGGGGTTTAACGATTTAAATATGCTTCCTTTTACCATAATTCAAAAAGCCGGTATCTATGTAAAGGCCGAGCCTCGCGAAGACTGCGTTTATGTTGGCTGCGCCGATAATATAGGCCGCGCGTTCAGTTTTGACTGCGAGCCCGAGCGCGATTATTATGAAAACAGCATATTGCCGGTTTTAGTGGAAGTATTTCCGCAGTTTAAAAACGCCCGGTTGGAGAGCATGATCGCCGGTTCATACGCTTATAATACCATCGATAAAAATCCGTATATATTCAAGCCCATGAAAGATCTTGTAATAGTATCAGGCGATTCCGGCTCCGGCATTATGAAATGCGACGCAATCGGCCGTATAGCAACCGCGCTTTACTGGGACGAAGAATATGCGATATTGTACCCGAACGTACCGTTTAAAGTGGCCAAACTCGGCGTTGAAACACGCGAGGTCACTTTTGAAAGGTTCGTAATTTAATCCAGGAGATAATTCGTTATATTTTAAAGGCGGCCTTATAATTTTATTTATTTTAAAGCCGAAATTAACTTTAGAAGCATCGAGCGAGCTTATGATATATTAAATATAAATATGAGGTAACAGATGATTGAAGCCATTCAGTTTTTTTTCACGCATTTATCCACGCAAAATCTTGACCAGTTAATTTCGTGGGGCGGCCTTACGGTCTTAACGATTATCGTTTTTAGTGAAACGGGTCTTCTGGTAGGTTTTTTCCTTCCAGGTGACTCGCTTTTAGTAACCGCCGGCGTTATTGCCGCGCGCGGGCATATCGATATTACCACGATGGTAATAGTTCTTTGTATAGCCGCCGTTACCGGCGACGCCGTTGGGTATTCGCTCGGATATAAAATCGGGCCGAAGATATTTACGCGCGATGATTCGATGTTTTTCAAAAAAAGTCATCTTGTCAAAACGAAGGAATTTTATGAAAAATATGGCGGAAAAACTATAATATTAGCCCGTTTCGTTCCTATTATAAGAACTTTCGCCCCGTTTATAGCCGGCGTCGCCGAAATGAATTACGCCCGTTTCGCCGTTTATAATATAACCGGCGGAGTCAGTTGGATTGTAAGTATGTCTATGATAGGCTATTATATCGGAAATAAATTTCCGCTTAAAATAGTTATACCCATAGTTATTTTTATTTCGATTCTTCCTATAATATACGAATTAGTTAAAGCGTGGTTCGAAAAAAAAACGGTAAAACAGGGAGAGAATAATTAATGAAAACTATTAAAAAAATAAACCCGGCCGCGCCGAAAAAAACGGATATAAAAAAAAGCGCCGCTGAAAAAAGCGCGCCGGTCAAGTTTTGCGATTCCAAAACCACCGTGGCTGAATTGAAAAGCGTTATGAAAAATTTCGTTAATGAACGCGAATGGGAAAAATATCACGATCCTAAAAATCTTTCAATGTCAATAGCCATAGAGGCCGCTGAGCTCATGGAGCTTTTCCAGTGGATTAAAAACGAAGAGGCCATGGCCGTCACCAAAGATTCGCCGCTTTATATGGAGGCCTGCGATGAAATTTCGGATATCATACTCTACTGTCTTTCACTGGCAAATGTTTTGAAAATAGACCTGGCTTCGGCGATAAGCAATAAAGTGGTTAAAAACGTTAAAAAATATCCTAAAGACATCTGCCGCGGCGATTATAAAAAACCTCATAAAACCGCGCCAGCCGTCGATTAACGATTTAATAATCTAATAGTTTAGTAATTTAGTAATGCGATAACCAGATAATCTAAAAGTCTGAAAAATCTTAAAATTTAAAAATCCATTTATTTAAAGTGTTTTGAAGGTATTGTATGCCGGCGGGTTTGGTGATGTAATCGTCCATTCCCGCCGCTATGCACTTATCGCGTGTGCCGCTCATGGCATCGGCCGTGAGAGCTATTATTGGTGTGTGGCAATTCTGGCAGGCTTCTTTGGCGCGTATGATTCTGGTAGCCTCGAAACCGTCCATAACGTTCATCTGACAGTCCATCAATATAAGTGAATATATGTTTTTAGAGCACAGCTCAACCGCTTCACGCCCGTCGGAGGCGATATGTACATTTTTATATCCTAATTTATTTAATTGCAATAATAAGACTCTTTGATTAGAAGGGTTATCGTCGGCA
Source organism: bacterium UBP16_UBA6123 (assembly GCA_002423385.1). GTDB lineage: Bacteria > Muiribacteriota > UBA9980 > UBA9980 > UBA9980 > UBA9980. The sequence goes on along the minus strand of DIVV01000242.1, from coordinate 11,296 downwards.
AGAAGCAGCGTGAGAGAATCCGCATCGATTGCCGGAACCGGCCGGCCGATTTCAGCGGCGCGGCCTTCATGATCGGCCGCCGTATTTTTTTCGTCGTGACGAACGGCCGTTCCCTTTTCTAATGGAAGGCTGAACCAGAAAGTAGAGCCTTCGCCTTCGGTGCTTATTATGCCGATTTCGCCCTTCATCATTTCGACTAACCTTTTTGATATCGACAGACCCAGCCCGGTGCCGCCGTATTTTCTGGTAGTAGAAGAGTCGGCCTGGACGAACGGCTTGAAAAGATTGTCTTTAGCTTCCCGTGAGAGTCCTATTCCGGTATCGGTTACTTCGAATTTAACGAACGCCTGACCGGCATCCTCTTTAATTAAGCGCATATTAAGCGTTATGGCGCCGTGCTTTGTAAATTTAACGGCGTTGCCTAACAGGTTTAATAAAATTTGCCTTATTCTGACGGGATCGCCTTTTAAGTGCGCAGGTATTTTTTCGTCGATATTGGTATTAAGGCTCAATTTCTTTTCAAGCGCTTTTATTCCTATCATTTCGGTAACGCTCGCTACGACTGAAAATAATTCCATATCGATGTTTTCTATGGCCATTTTTCCGGCTTCTATCTTCGAAAAATCGAGAATATCGTTAATGATGGTAAGAAGCAGATTCGAAGATTCATGGATATGCTGACAGTATTTTTTTTGTGAATCGTTAAGCGGCGTGTCCAGTAGAAGCTCTGCCATGCCCATTACGCTGGTCATCGGCGTTCTTATTTCGTGGCTCATATTGGCTAAAAATTCGCTTTTAGCCATATTAGCGGCTTCCGCCGACGCTTTCGCTTCCGCGAGTTCGATTTCTATCATTTTGCGTTCGGTGATATCTTCTTTTACGGCAAGGTAGTGGGTGATTTCTCCGTCTAAATTTCTAAGAGGCGATATGGTGGCAAATTCCCAATATAATTCGCCGTTTTTGCGTTTGTTATGAAATTCGCCGCGCCAGTCGAGGCCGGCCGAGAGGTTGTCCCACATTTTTTTATAATCTCTGGCCGACATCTCGCCGGATTTCAATATGCGCGGATTGTTTCCGATCGCTTCTTCGAGCGTGTAGCCGGTTGTCTGGATGAATTTCGGATTGGCGTATTCTATATTCGCTTTTATATCGGTTATTACGATAGTGCTCGCGCTTTGCTCTATGGCGCGCGACATCTGTCTGAGTTTGTCGCTCGAGAGTTTTCGCTCTTCTTCGATGCCGAGGGCGGTGGCTATAATTTCAAGAATTTTATTGTTATCGGCTTTATTATCTATATGTTTGCAATAAACTACGCAAAGGGTTCCAATGCAGATGCCGCCGCAAAAAACTGGTTTACCGAGATAGGTTTTTAAATTGTATAATTTTACGTTTGGATCGGTGGTGTAATATTTGGTTTTATCGAGGTCTTTAATATAGCATATGCTGTGATCTTCATTTGCCCGAGCTACTACGTCGGTGCAGATATGGCCCTCGGCTTTATCGATCGGATTAAAACCAGGCGGCACTTGATAAGCCGCGGCGGTTTTAATGATTCCGTCGGATATTTTATTATAAAGCGCCGTTGTTTCAAAAAGCTCGCCGCATATATCGGTTAGCAGTTTGATGTTTTTATCTGAATTGGAAGTCAGATTCAAGAATGTCTGGTTGAGACGTTCTAAAATGTTTTCGGATTTTTTACGGCCGGTTATGTTTTCGTAGATAACTAAAAGTCTTACAGGGCCGGAGCCTTCGAATCTTTTTATTGAAACCTGAAAATAGATATTTTCATCGGCGGCCTGTTCACGGTATTCTTCGAAAATTTCGTCGGTTTCGTTTCTTATAATTTTTAAAACGTGGTTTTTAATGGCGCCTGCAGCGGCAAAAGCGCCTTTGGAAGAATTTTCGCATGATTCGCATAGTTCAATGTAATTATCGCCGATATTGCACGATTCGCCAAAAAATATGCCGCGTTTTGAAAACTGCCGCCAGGACTTATTGGTGGAAATCAACATGCCTTTTTCATCTATTATGGCTACAGCGTTCGACAATGAATTGAAGGTCGATTTAAAAAATCGCTGCGATTCGGAAAGCATGTCTTCTATCTGTTTTTGTCCGCTGATATCGTTGAAAATAGTGGCGGCGTAGTTATCGGCAGTTTTGAAAACCGAAATCAAAAACCATTTTTTCAAATCGTCCGAGTAGTATTCTAAGTGCGTATCTTCGCCGCTGGTTACCGTTAGCCCCAGAATGCTTATCAGGTTGAATTCTTCATTTAAAAGCGTCGGGATGGATATTTTAAGGCTTTTATTTATGATATCGTCTTTTTTTACGCCGAAAATATTTTCAAAAGACGGGTTTAGATCGATAATTATGGAATCGACGACCATGCCGTTATCATCAATAACTGCTTTATGAAATAAAAGCGGATTGTGCATGTTATCAAAAAGCGAGCGGAGTTTGACTTCACTCGCAAAATATTTTTCTTCGGCGGCCTTTCTTTCTTTAACTTCGTTAATTAAAACGGCATTAGTTTTCGATAATTCGTTAAACGTATTAGATAATTCGTAAAACATAGCGTTGAAAGGAGTTTTGAGGTTTGTTTCAACGGCGGCCCTGAAGATGAAGTAAAAAGAAAGCGTTAAAAAATAATGCCCGGCGGCGTTGGAAAATCCGTAAACGTCCTGGTATAAGGTAAATAGAACCCCCGCGGTTATTTTAAAGACGATGGAAAAGAAAACTAAATCATATACTTCCTTTGAAAATGAATGTTTCCTGGAGTTAAGAAAGTAAATAACGGCAGCCAATAACGCCATACAGAGATATTCGATTCCTATTTTGAAATCGGTGAGGCCGCCGGGTTCCACAAAACAGGCGGGAAAAATTTTAAAATAAAAAATCGAAGTCAATAAAGTAATTGTTATAATTGAAAAAATGGTGAAAGCCGCTCTGATATCGATCTTTTTTTTCAGGTAGAAAACCGCTGCAAATAAAGACGCGCAGTCAAGCAGCCTTATAGCTATCCACAGTTGAGTGGGCAGATTGGCTCCCGTGACCTGTATTATATTCATGCCCTTATAAGTTAAGGCGTGCGCGGCGTTAATTATCGCTATAAAAAAATAAGACGTTCCGATAAGCGTAAAAAAGCCGTCCGGAGCCATCCCCGCGGTTATCAGAGTAAAAACGGCGGTACAAAATGCCAGAGATATTATTAATATTTCGATAAATATATGAAAAAAAAGAAAATTAGTCCGGCCGAATATAAGAAAAAAAATCAGTAAAACGAATAACGCAAACCATTCTCCCCGGCCTGTAATCCCGGGATTAAAATTCGGCGAGTTTTTTTGAGGCGTATTAAGGTTATCGGTGTTATTGTTATTGTTCTCATTCATTGGCGGCAATTCCGGTCTTAGAAAGATTAACCCGAAAAGTACTTTTATGCGGTAGTTTTCGGGTTAATCTTTATTTTATAATAATAATAAATTATTTTTCTATTAATTCGACGTTAGCGCGAGGCAGAGTGAATTTTTCACCGGTACCCTCTATTTTTACCTCGACTACCCTTACTTTTGCCCCGGTTTCAATTTCGTGGGGTTCCGGGGGAAGCGATACGACTTCGGCTATGGAACCGAAATGCGGAACGCGTATTATGCGCACCGTGCATCCGACATCCATTAATAAATTAGCTTCAGGTTGAGCGGAAATATCGCTTTCTTTCAGGTCTTCTTTGGGTATTATTATTTCCGGCCTTATAACGCCCGCGCGTATCTGAGTGGCGCCGTTTATCGAAGTTCTTTTTCCGGCGTTGTTTTTGAGCAATTCAAAGGTTTTGCCGGCCATGTTTATATTTCCGAATCCTTCGGTTATAACCAGAGTGATTCCCTTTTTTTCGTTGCCGGTAATAGCCACGCCGAGATCGTAACCGAGGAAATTTCTGAGCGTTTCGTCGTCGATGCCGCCCGCTATTATGCCTTTAACCTTGCAAGCCTGCGCTTTTTTAATAGCGGCCGCGGTTATAAGCGCGCCGCCTACTATTATTTTACCGGCGTGTGAATCATTGATCATGCCCTCGTCTATTACGGTTGTAGGCGATGAAGCCACCATTTGCAGTTCGCCCACCGTTTCGCCGCCGACGCCGAATATTCCCTGTATGTAAGTGCCGATCGTTTTAACTACGATGCCTTCGCCGGGAAGAATTTCATCGACGATTCCGTCGATAAACGACAATACTTCAACGGGCGTCGGGTTCTGTCTTAATACGACCTGGCCGGTAGCCGTGGATATGCTTTCTATCGTGCCTTCGCACGGCGACGGGCAGGGAGTGGTGAACATGCCGAAGAAGCTGCTGCTTTGCGCTATCGATTCGCCTTTTTTTACTTTGTCGCCTTCTTTTAAAAGCATGAAGTCTTTTATTTCTTTCGGATCGATGCTTAATTTATTTACCACGTTGATTAATTCTACATTGCCCGGCAGCTCGGTTTTAGCGACTATGTCGGAATGCTTGACGCGGCTGCCTTTTTTTACGAGAACGTCGCCTATTAAAGGCAGTCTTCTTTCTTTGGATATAATGGTGCTTTCAGAGACTTTAAGCCCCGGGGTATATGCGTTTGCCATAATCTATCTCTCCTTTATTATTCGAACTTCGGATATTTGGGATAAAGGTCCATAGCTTTTATCCATTCAAGAAGTTTTTCAACGCGTTTAACGTTGTCTTTAGGAAGTTCGAACGGCCTTCTGCCGCGCGTGTCGATTATAACGCCCGTGGTGCCGCCGTGGACGGTGCCGCGAACGGATGCGCCCGAGCCTTCGCCCATGTCGAATCCGCGTACGGGGTTAACCGTTATTTCGGCGGTTTCGCCGACCGGGAGTCCCATTATATGAAGCTGGCCGAACGGAACGTCGATATCGACTTCATGGCCGTTTTGCTTTTTAAGTTTGACGTTGACGCATGATTTGCCTTCTTTAGCAGCGCCTATAGGCGCTATGCATGTGCCCAGGTATATGAGGCAGTCTTTTTCAAAAACCTGCAAAGCCGCTTCTGGATGTACTTTTGCAAGAACGCCGAGCTGCGGCATCATAAATATCGAATCGACCGTCAGTTGCGTAATGCCTTCAGGCAGAAACGAGTCCATGAGCATCATCGCGGTCTGCTGGCGGCGCGGAGCGTGTGAAAGAACGCCGCCGGAGCCTATGAGCATATTGAGCCTTAAGAGATTAACGAGCGATTCGCCGGAATCTTCCTGCGTGAGCGCGTCGCCGATGGTGCGTTCTTTCTGGACGCCTTTAAGGCCTACCGCGAGGGCTTTATGCTGGTCGAATGAAAGACGGAGCGCTTCGCGCGCGACGGCCTGTTCGACTATGAGTTCTTTTAATAAATAAGGGATGGTGGTCGGCCTGATCATTTTGTTTTTGATTCGGTTACGCAGATCGCGTTCGTCCATCGTGAAGGGGACCCAGCGTATTATATTATCGAGGCCGGCGTCGACGAATACGTTGGATATGCTGTAGCTCATGCCGTAATTGGCCGAAACCGTCTTGTTGTATATGCCCTGGAATACTGAAAATACGTCGGTGGTAGCTCCGCCGATATCGGCGCCTACGACCTGTATGCCTTTTTGCTTCGCGATAAGCTGCATTATATCGCCGACCGCGCCTGGCGTGGGCATGATATCCACGTCGGTCATTTTCATGAGTTTATTATAACCCGGCGCCTGCTGCATAACGTGATGCAAAAATAACGCCTGAATTTTGTGGCGCGCCGGCATGAGGTTTTCAGTTTCAAGCGTCGGGCGGAGATTGTCGGTAATATCGAGCGCCGTTTTTTTGCCGAGGCGCTCTTCTACAAGACCCGCCGCTTTGTTATTGCCCGCGTAAACGATTGGAAGCTGATAGGATATTCCGAGGCGCGGCTTGGGATCGGCCGCCGCTATCAATTCGGCGAGTTTTGCGACGTGTTCGGTGGTGCCGCCGTCGATGCCGCCCGCGAGCAGTATCATGTCGGGACGCAGATGCCTGATTCGTTCTATTTCTTCGTGCGGAAGGCGGCCGTCGTTAGTGGCTATTACGTCCATAACGATAGCGCCGGCGCCGAGAGCCGCGCGCTGTGCCGATTCGCCCGTCATCGATTTAACGACGCCTGCGACCATCATCTGAAGACCGCCGCCGGCCGATGAAGTGGAAATATAAACATCGACACCCTGTTTGTCGTTCTTTTTAGGTTTAATAATATTGCCGCCGTCTAAAAATTTGCGGTGGACGAGCTCTTCGAGTTCGGTTATGGCGTTTAATACGCCCTGGGTAACGTCTTCGATAGGAGCCTCGACGGTCGTCGGAGCCTCGCCGCGCTTGATAAGCCGGAATACGCCGTCAACCTTTTCGATCAAGATGGCTTTAGTGGTCGTTGAACCGCAATCCGTGGCGAGAATGCTGGTGATTTTTTCTTTTGGAATATGCATTCTTATCTACCCCTTCTTTAAGTGATTTTAATAACTAAATAAACTACAATTAAACTTCATAAATAAGTTGAGAGTTTAGAGTGAAGAGTTGAGAGCTAAAGGAATTTTTGATAATTTAAATCTTCGCCTTGCGGGCGAACCTTTGATTTTCCACTCTTCATTTTTCAATCTCTATTTTACTTTGTTACTGCGCCGAACGCTTTTCTATGGTGCATATCAGGCGTTCTACATTGTCGCGCTTTTCCATTAATTCGACTATTCTGTCGTATTCGGCTATATTGAAAAAAACCTTTATCAGCGGGCCTAAAACGATTAAAAATTGCGAGCCTATAAAATTAAGCGGTTTCGTCGATTCTAAAAATAAAATCGCCGGCGCCGCCATTCTACGTTTTACGACGAATTCGGCAAGCCTGTCGAATAGCGCCTGGTCTTTTTCATTGAATTCTTCGTTCATTTTTCGAATACGCCTTTCAGTATCTTCGCGATTTTTTCGCGATCGCCGGGACCGGCTAACAAAAATAGTCCTCTGAACTGGTCTAATACTTTCGATTCCGGCTCTGACGATAAAAATATTCCATTATCGTCGGTTATGAATTTTTTAAATTTTGACAAAGGCTCGATCCTGGTTTTATATAGTATTTTAATCTCTACTTTTTCGCTATCGATTCTGTAAGTCGTCGGCACGAAAAAATTTATTAAAGAACCGCATAAGAGTGAAACCGCCACAGCGCTCATAAAATAGCTGTCCGTATATTTATACGCAAGAACGCCGCAGGCGGGTACGACTACCAGCGTCAGCAGAGCCCTGAAAGGGCTGTTGGCGATGGGATGGACTTTCCAGCAGTAAAAAGAAGATTCGCTATCGTCCATCTATCTTACCATCTGCATCCAATCGCTGAGAAGGAACTGGAACCTGCCTATTAAAAGGCTGATACGCGCCATGACGGTGTAGCCGAACGATGCGCCGAAGGTTATCATCAATACCCAGATGCCAAAATGGGATGCGGGCCCGAGTATGACGCCTTTGTGTTCAGCCGAGAAATAAAAGTAAATGATCGCGCAGCAGAGCCCGAATACAAGCAGAAAATCGTTGGCCGATTGCGCTATTATGCTCCAATCGAGGCCTTTCATATGGAAAAGCGGCGCGAATGAAACGAAGCTGGCTTTGATCTGCTCTAATACCGATGCGTGCAGCGTGGTAACTATCACTATGCCCGAGCCGTATCCAACGATAGTAGCCAGCGGGAACCTTGACAGCCATGCGGCGTTGGGTATTACGCGGGATATCATCATAAGCCCGAGTATGGCTGGAAATATGTAGAATATGAAAACTTTCAACGAGAACCAGAAAATAAAATGGAACTGCGTTCCGAATTTATTGTCGATGAGCTGGGTCTGCCAGTTGAGCATCCAGGGATTGACCACGGGCGCCGCCGAGCTGGTTATTATATGGTAAAAATCGCGGCTGTATTCCTGCAGCGGCTCTATCAGCGATGGTTTCAGGTATTTATGGAAAGTCAAAACCAGCGTGTAACCCGCCGAAACGCCGACAAATAAATATTCGCTGAATTTGTAGAAGAAATTATCTTTATATAAAAAACTGTATATGCCCAATGTGAGTATCGCGGCTATCCATACGCCTATTCCTTCGGTTGATACCGCGCCGCCGGCGTCAAAAACCGGCTTGAAACTAAATCCTAATGCAAATAATGGCATCTATATTCACTCTCCGTTTCTTAATTCCGAAATTATTATTATTTTGCTTTGCCGACGATGGCCTGTGAAAGGTTAGCCAGCAGTATGAAGAAGATCAGCATCATGTGTACTACGGCCTGAACGTCCATGCCCGATGTAGCCAGGCCGGGCTTGCCGACTTTCAATTCATATTCGGAAGCGCCTTTCAAGCCTTCTACGAGGCCGCTCAGTTGTCCCGACTGCAGGTACGGATAGTATTCGAGCGAAGATATCGCCGTGCAGCCGCCCGTAACGATTGATTTGTGCTGAGCGTTTGCAATGGTTACGTAGGTGCTGATTCCGGCTGAACCGGTTGTCAGGCTGAATATAGCGGCTATGTCGCGGTAGTTTTTAATGTTTTTCATAATTTCGAAATCGAGTGTTTTATTGCCGAAAAAATCGGTGGGGAAAACGCCGGGTATCGAATCGCCCATGCCTTTTACAACGGCGACGTATGAAGGCTGAACGCCGAGGTTGACAAAGTCGACGCCGTACTTTTTGCCCTTGAATTCAGGCTCGGCGGAAAGGCTTTCAAAGGCGTTTTTTGCCATCATCGGTCCTTGCGGCCATAAAGCCACGGCTATGATCTTTATGTCTTTTCTGAAACAGTGAGTCATAACCGCTTTTGCCATGGGCTGAAGTTCGGGTGAAGACGCCGGGTCGTAATCGAAGGACAGCAGTAATCTGTCGCCCGGATTGAGCTTGTCGATTACATTGTAAGCCGAGGTCGTGTTCGGCGTTATTTTAACCGGCAGCGCGAGAGGGTTTATAAGCGGTATGATGACCGCTATCAACATGGCTAAAAATATTATTCTTCTATCGAGTGTGTTTATTATTGTAAAAAATGCTTTCATCGATTACTCCTCGCTTCCAAAGTATGATCTTTCGATTCCGAGTAATATTTTAAACGACGCAGCTATATAACCGAGCGAGGCGCCGAGTAATATCGCGCGCTGGCCTGCGGTAGTGAATACTTTATTGATCCACTGCGCCAGGTCTGATACGTCGAAATAAGTGCTTACTACCGGTATATAGCTCCATAGAATCGAGCCGAGCTCGACGCGGCCGAGCATTACTATAACAGCCGCTGTCAGAAGGAGCGTAGCTTCGCGCGAACGGGCGCGGAATGCGCGGAACGCGGCGGAAGCCACGAAAAACGCAAGGAGCGAAAACATCGTTGACTGCATCGGGACGTACATGTAATTAAATATGAAATCGAACTGAACGCCTTCGAAACCGTCGCGTAATCCGTAAAATACGGTTATGAAAAAACCGGCGAGAAGAACTGCCGAGTATTGCCAGTCTTCGTATTTGCGGGTGATTTTATTGAAATTCATCGTTACGAGGCTTATTAAGCCGATTACCAGCGCGAACGACGAAATAATTTGTATCCACTTGGTGGACAGGTCTTCGATTTCTTTGTAGAGCGTGTTATCGGGCGGTATGAAAAATTGAAATATCATGGTAACGCCCATTATAAAACAGAACGCGAGAGGCAGTTTGCGCCTTAAAAAAAGCGAGGTGCGAAGCGTCTGTCCTATGGCTATTAAAAGCACGAACAGAACGATAAAAAATACGATTAAAGAACCGTTAAACAAAGCCATTTTATCCAACCGAGATCATTCCTTTCAACTAAAGCTTTAATTATTAATGCGTGATAAACCAGTTACTGAAAAAGGTTATACCGCAGGTTTCAAGCACTATGCCGAGCGCTATGACTATTATTATAAGGAGCTTTCCTACGTCCTGGCCTTTCAAAGTGCCAAGCTGCATCGGTTCGCGAGTGAGGTATGCCGACGCCGCGAAGAGTTCCTCGCCTATGAGCGTATAGTCGCACGCGGCCACGAAGAATGGAATCTGGTGGACCATGGCGGTTCCCGCTATTTGAATCGCGCCTACGTGATGGCCGGTTTCGGCCAGAATGAGAGATTCGGCGAAGAAAACGCCGAGATAAAAATTCGCCGCGGGTTTTTCGCGCATCATTATGCCGTCAACACCGGCAACGTAACCGAACTGATCGTCGGTTAAGTAACGGATATTATCGGCTTTGAACGAGTCGATGCGGCCCGCTTTTAAATATGCCTCGCGCACTACTTCCTGAGAGGTGGACATAACCAGCGAACGCGTGCAGGGCACAAGAAGGTTGGTTTCGTATTCGGCGGTCTTTTTAGCGACGTGGCCGAGGATCGAAACGCCGGCGATCGTCTGGATATCGTCCATATCGTAAATGCCCGGCACGAATAAAACGGGTTTTCCCATTTCGGTCGCGCGGCCGACCGCTTCGTCTATCGCGGATAATCCGGCGATTTTTCTTATAAACATATCTTTACCCTGGCGGGCGTGATAAGTGAAATATCCTATGAAACTAAGAAGCAAAATGCCCGCTATTAAAACGTTTGCGCGCTTCGGGTTGAAATAATGCTTCGACATGTCGTAACGCTTTACGCCCAGTTCGACCGCGTGCAAATAAATTTGAGCGAGGGTGAGCTGCTCGATCGGCAACTGCGCGAGGCTGTCCATAACCAGCGTGCGAGCGTCGGGTTCTTCGAGGTCTTTAGCAGCCAGGCTGCGCGCTTTAATGATATGCGTGCAAAGCATTTTAATATGCTCTTCGCTGCCGTTATAAGCTCCGGCTAATTCGGCCGGGGCGTCTAAAACCGGCTCGGTCGCTTTTACGGTAAGCACGGTTTCTGACGAAGACTGCGCTGTATCAGCGGCCTGAGATTCGGTCGTTGCCGTAGAGCCGGCCGGCGCGCTTTCGGGCGTCGAGGCCCCGGGCGCTTCATTTGAAATTTGAGTGTTTTGCGGCGTTTCGGCTGTGACTTCGACGCTCGCGCGGGCGAAGCCCGCCGCGACTAACAGCAAAAAGGCCAATAGAACCGACATTAACAAATAATTGTGCTTTTTGTGATTTAACTTTAAACTACTCATTAGTTAAGTATCCCACCCCCATATATAATAATTAGAATTTTTAGAGTTTTAATTTTTGTTGAAATACTATCATAAAATCATATTGTAAGTCAAATAAAATTTAATTTAATGTCGATTCTTTATTAAGTTCGCTTTACCGGTTATTTACAGGATGGCTATAAGACCGCGACGGGGGAAAA